>CBJNAT010000157.1:0-6808 GCA_966434585.1 uncultured Gammaproteobacteria bacterium
TGTCCTCGAGCCGGGGCACCACGACCATGCCCTTGAGGAATGCTTCGGGCCTCGGCATCAACCAGAATCCCATCTTAGTGACGATGCCGAAGTTGGACTGAGCGAACAGGCCGTCGATCCACGGGCCCAAGCCCATCTTGTAGTCCTGCCACGAATCGGCATTCGGCAACGCGCCCATGCCCGTGCGCAGCAGCTCGCCATTGGGCAACACCACTTCCATTCCGCAGTGTGCGTCGAAGTGCGCCCGCTGTTGTGCAGCCGTGTAGCCGACGCCGTGATCCAGTGCATTACCGATGAGACTGCCCCAGCCAGGGTCGGGGCAGTCGATCCACAAGTTCGATCGCGTGTTGCGCAAGTGCCGGTACATGTCGAAGTAGCTGACACCGGGCTCGACGAGGCAATTGGCGCGATCTTCATCGACATTCAGAATGCGGTTCATGCGCTTCAAGTCGACGACCACGCTGCCCGAGTACACCGGTGCGGCACCGCCGTAACCGAGATTCCGGCCGGTCGATACGGGATACAGCGGTATCGAATACCGATTGGCGATTCTGACGATCTCTTGCACCTGTTCCACGCGATCAGGCGCCACCGCCGCCGAGGCCACACGCTCCTCCGGCTCGCCGTGCACCGGCGAATAGGGGTCGCGATACAGATCGACGTCGTCTTCCTGGGTGAATACCCACTCAGCACCGACTACCTTCGCAAAGGCGGCCAAGGCAGCGGCGAATCTTGTCGCATCGATTCCGGGGGGCAGCATCAGGCTGGTCCTCCTGTCCACTCGACTCCTGGCCGGGCGATGATCCAACTGAAAACAGATTCTCGTCTCTTGTTGCCAGCCACTGGCCAGTGACCCACGTGCTGCCTCGCGACGACACGCAAGCGTCGGTCCCAACACAGCTGCTCAAAGCAGAACAGTGCTTGCTCTGAAGTCACACCGGCGACCGTTGCAGTGGGCTGCGAACGCCACAGCGGCTCGACATGATCGAACCAGGCCCGAGTCATGTCCGCCACATACGGAATGATGGTCGGTCCCCATGCAGACCACTTGCGTTGCAAGGCAGCGGCAAGCTCCGTGAAGCGCCGATCGACTACCACCGCGTGCACCCGCGGCATGGCGCCAGCATCGGCGACGACCGGTATCGTCAACGGCGCGAAGGCCAGCGCGACGGAGGTGTTGAGAAACGCTCGCCGCGACCAGGAGAGTGAGTCAGTCATTCCGTACGTGCCTCATTACTTGCTTGGAGCTCGACGCCATACATATCGAACTTGGCCGTCTGCCGTGATGATGCGCTGATAATCTTCGTTCCATTGGAACAGATCGCAGCGGCCTCCTCCGAGGATTCGAAATAGCGTCGTGTAATCGACGTGCGTTCCGGGTTCCCAGAACTCTGCATCGGCTCGCACGCAGTCAGCTTCGGAGAACCAGCGGACGTCCAAGGATTCGGGAGGTACGGGTGCAACGGCCGCGGGCTCGGGCAGATAGACGACGAAGACATGATGGACCTGATTGAGTTGCGTCACGCTCATCACGCCCTTCGGCAGCATCTGCGTCGTGTCGAGTTGCAGCTGCGTTTCTTCCCACACTTCGCGAACCGCGGCCGCTTCGACGGACTCGCCGTGCTCCACGAATCCTCCAGGTGGCGCCCACTTGCCGAGATACGGTTCGCAGCCGCGCCGCAGGAGCAACAACTTGCCACGAGAGTAGATCAGGACCAGCACGAGCAGCGCAGGTCCGGGTTGGCGGGTGGCAAGCGATTGCATACCTCTCACTCGCTTCTGACTAACCGCCAACCTCAACCGCTTCTCATCAGAACGACTTGCGCACCGTCAGCGACCACTCCCGCGGCCTGCTGGGCGTTGCAGTGAGCGAGCCGAGACCCTGAACGTACGTGTTGAAGATGAACGCGTCGTAGTACTTGTCGAATGCATTGGTCACACCGAGCGCCACGCTCAGGTCATCGCGCGGGTCCCAGGTGAGACGGCCGTTGACCACCGTGTAGCTGGGTTCGACAGAAAGCGCCGAGCCCGTGCTGTCGTATTTGATACTGCTTTGATACGCGACATCGACGCGCGGCGTGAGTGTTCCGAGCCCGCCCAGCGCAATCGCGTACTCCGCGCCAACGTTGACACGGTACTTCGGCGAGAACGCCAGCCGACTGTCTTCCTGCGGCAATGCCGAGGGCGGCACGAGCAACCCACCACCGGGCTGGCGCGCCTCCTTGATCTTCGCATCGAGGTAGCTCGCCACGACAGACAATTGCAGACCGCCGACCGCGAGCGTGCTCTCCAGCTCCAGTCCGCGGATCCGTGCATCACCCACGTTGAGTGGCGAAGTGAACGGAACGCCAGAGGTATCGACGCCAGCCACGACTTGCTGAATCTTCGAGTAGTCGCTCTGGAACGCGGTCAGGTTGAGCGCGAGCGCGTCGTCGAAGAACTGCGACTTCAAACCGAGCTCGTACGCCTTCAGCGATTCGGGGTCGACCGCGAACACTTGCGCTGCCGTGAACGGCCGGTTGTTGAAACCGCCGCCGCGGAAGCCGGTCGAGTACTGCGCATAGATCATCGCGTTGGGCGCCAGCTTGTAGTCGACCGAGAACTTCGGGTTCCAGCGCGAATACTCGAGCGGTTCCGCTACATAGTCGAGTACGGGACCCGGAATGACCGTCCCGCTGCCGCCTGGCAGATAGAAGGACAGGGGATGGTAGAGGTGAAAGTCCTTCTTTTCTCGCGTGTAGCGCGCCCCCGCGATGAAGTTCAGTCGGTCGGTCGCGTGGAACGTCACGTGCGCAAACCCCGAGTAGTCTCTGATGCCGAACTCATCGCTGCTCGGCGCGAACAGTCCGGCAGCGATCAGATCCGTTATCGCATCGTAGGAAGCGTCGCCATCGAAGTAGTAGGCGCCGATCACCCACTCAATTTGCTGGTTGGCGGCACTGCCCAAGAGCTGCAGCTCCTGGCTCAATTGTTGGTAATTGACATCGTTGAACTGCGTGGCCAGCGGCAGCGGCGAGCCATCGCTGTCGTACACAAAGCGGGAGCGCAGCTCGCGGTAGCCACTGATGGACCGTAGCTCGAGTGCATCCGAGAAGCGGAACGAGACCGTGCCGGAGAGGCCGCGATTCCAGGAGCGTTGCGTGGTGTCCATGCGCTCGCCGGTGAGTGCGTTATCGTACGTTGCATACGAGCGGTAACGACTCGAGGGAATGAAGCGGTCGTCGTAAGGGATGCCGAATGCCGGCAGGAACTGATAGGTGTTGGCGGGGAAGATCCCGAACGCAGGAGCACCTGGGCCGTTCAACACAGCATCTGGGCCCGTTGCAACCAAACGCAACGGCCCGGGCTCCGAGCGATCGTCGGTGTAGTCGCCCGCCAGCTTGATGTCGAGGTGATCGGTGGGCTGCGCGCGTAGCGCTACTCGAACCGCATCGATGTTCTCGCCGCCTTCGCGTCCTATGCCGCAATCGCTGCTCGTCGTGCGTCGAGTCAAAGTGCCTGCGAGTGCAGGCTGAGCGCACGCGAAATCGATGCGCTTTACATAGCCGTCGCGCTGCTTGTGCACGCCGGAGACGCGCAGGCCCACTGTTTCGGCGATCGGCAAGTTGATCGAGCCGCGCACATCGATGCGGTCATAACTGCCGTACGTGCCTTCGACATAACCGCCCAACTGCGAATCCGGCTGCTTGGAAATGAGTCGAATCGCGCCGCCGATGGTGTTCTTGCCGAACAGCGTTCCCTGTGGGCCGCGCAGGATCTCGACACGCTCGAGGTCCATCAGGTCGAATGTCGTGCCTGCCAGCGATGCGTAATACACGTCATCCACATAGAAACCCACCGCAGGGTCGAAGGCGGGATTGAAGTCATTCGCACCCACGCCACGAATGTAGGAGACGGTCGTTTTACCGAAAGACGCGGGACCTGGCACGAGCGTGACGCTGGGAGCGGTCGCTGCGACGGATTGCACTTCGGTCATGCCTCGGCTGGCGAGCTCGTTGCCGGTGATGGCCGAAATGGCCAGAGGTGTCTCCTCGATCTTTGTCTCTCTAAATTGCGCCGTGACGACGATCTCTTCGAGCGCGTTGTCGCGCGCTGCATCCCTGCTCTGCGCGAGCGCCATGTGCGGAGCTGCGAGCCCCGCCAGCGAAACCGTCAGATTCAGCGCCAGCGAATACGGCCTTGAATTGCTCGACATGCGCTCATTCCCCCGCATCAGTTCTTCGTGTGATCCGACAGCAACCGGCATCCGCCAGCGCTGCAGGCGTGTTGCAGACGAAGTGCTCGCTCATCGCGAGGTCACATCGCTGTTGTTGTCGTAGTTATAGAGCGCTGCGTGCGTCGCCGAGGGTCTTGTCGCGCACCTTTTTGTTGTCCGAGCAGGCAGTGCGAATCGCGAAGTGTCGTCGTGGGCGCAGTGAGGGCGTCGTTTCCCGGATGGACTATGAATTCATGCGCGCGCAGTCGTCACTCGCATCGTGCGACTCGGCAACACTACTCGACACACGAGCACGGCTCGACAGCGATCGTCATCGAGGAACATCGCAGTGAACGAAAACGACCTCTTGATCCGGACGAACGACATGCCGTGGGTGCAAACCTTCCCCGGCGCGTGGATAAAGAAACTCCGCTCGTGCAGTGTCACGGGCCAATGGACGCAGCTGCTGAAACTCGAAGCGGGCGCGACGCTCCCACCGCATTTTCATCTGGGTGCGGGTGAGTTCATCGTGCTCGAAGGCGAGCTTCACTATTCGAGCGGCATCGCGCGGCCCGGCGACTATGGTTACGAGGCCATTGGCGCTTATCACGAGAAGACGTTCGCACCCGTGGAGACGCTGCTCTTCTACGTGGGTCTCGGTGCGCTCGCCATGCTCGATGAGAATGGCAGGATTTGCGGCGCGATGGGTTCCGACAACGTGAACGACTTCAGTGCTGCAGCGTCAGAGGGCAAGCGGTGAACACTCATCGACTGTGGATGTACAAGACCATGGTCCAGAGCCGGGCCTTGGAGCTGGCCATCAAGGCTGCGTATCTCGAAGGCAAGCAACCGGTCTTCAACATGGCGCGCGGTCCCATCCCGGGCGAGATGCATCTATCCAATGGGCAGGAGCCCTGTGCAGTAGGGGTGTGCGCGCACCTAGAGGCGTCGGACACCGTGACTTCGACGCACAGGCCGCATCACGTGGCGATTGCTAAAGGCGTCGATCTCGATGCCATGGCGGCGGAAATATTCGGGCGACAAACGGGATTGTCGGGTGGTCGCGGCGGCCACATGCATCTCTTCGACGCACGCGTCAATTTCTGCTGTTCCGGGATCATCGCTCAAGGCATGGGACCCGCGGTCGGAGCGGCGATGGCGGCCAAGTTGCGCGGCCGTCGCGATGTCGCCGTGTCGTTCATTGGTGAAGGCGCCGCCAATCAGGGTGCGTTTCACGAAGCACTCAATCTCGCTGCGGTGTGGAATGCGCCCGTCGTCTTCGTCATCGAAGACAACGCGTGGGGTATCTCGGTCGCGAAGCGTGCCGCGACCGCAATCGAGCGCAACAGCGATCGTGCCGCGGCTTACGGCATGCCGGGAGTACACGTGCCCGGTAACGATCCCGACGCGATCTATGCTGTGGCGGGCGAGGCGATCGAACGCGCGCGCGCCGGTAAAGGACCTTCGCTGCTCGAGATCGAAACCGTGCGTCTGGAAGGTCACTTCATGGGCGACGCCGAGGGCTATCGGCCCGAGGAGGAACGGCAAAGCCTCGCGGCGCGCGATCCCATACCGCTGTATCGGCGCCGGCTCGAGGGCGAGGGTGTCTCCAAGAGCCAGCTCGATGCGCTCGAGGCCGAAGCCCGAGCCGCAGTGGAGAAGGCCATCACCTTTGCGCGACAGTCGCCTGCGCCTGCACCCGAAGAGTCGCTGCAACGAGTGTTCGCGTAGGACCTGATCATGAAGAAAAGAAAGATCACCATCGCGAAAGCCATGGCCGAGGCGATTGCGCTCGAGATGCGGCGCGATCCCGATGTGCTCGTCATGGGTGAGGACATTGCGAAGCTCGGCGGCGTGTTCGGCAACACGCGCGGTCTGCTGGAGGAATTCGGCGCGGAGCGAGTGCGCGATACGCCGATTTCCGAAACCGGATTCATTGGCGCCGCTGTCGGCATGGCCGCGGCCGGCATGAAGCCGATCGTCGAACTGATGTTCGTGGATTTCTTCGGTGTCTGCATGGATGCGATCTACAACCTCGCGGCCAAGCAGAGCTACTTCTCGGGCGGTCAGGTCACCTGTCCCATGGTCCTGATGACATCCGTGGGCGGCGGCTACGGCGATGCCGGTCAACACTCGCAAACACTGTTCGCAACCTTCGGTCATATGCCCGGCTTGAAAGTCGTCGTGCCATCCAATGCACACGACGCCAAAGGCATGATGATTGCCGCGATCCGCGATCCCAATCCCGTGATCTTCATGTATCACAAGGCACTGCAAGGCATGGGTTGGCTCGGAACGGTTCAACGAGCCGTCACGGATGCACCCGAGGAGTCCTACGAGGTGCCACTGTCGAAAGCGAACATCGTGCGCGAAGGTCGGGATGCCACCGTCGTTGGCTTGGGTGCAACGGTTCACATGGCGCTCGATGCCGCCGACACGTTGTCCAAGGACGGCATCGAGATCGAGGTGATCGACTTGCGCTCCGTGGCGCCGCTCGATCGCGCAACCCTCCTGGCATCGGCTGCGAAGACCGGTGCGTTGCTTTCGGTCGACGACGACTATTGCTCGTACGGCATCGGCGCGGAGGTGATCGCGAGCGTGAGCGAAGCCGTC
>CBJNAT010000158.1:0-6796 GCA_966434585.1 uncultured Gammaproteobacteria bacterium
CGGGCGAGCAGAACATGTACTTGTTCAGGGGATCATTGACCATCGGCGCGTGGCGGATCTCTTCCATGTCGACGGGCGTACGGCGCCACGCATGGTCGGCCAGCGCACCGTTCTGAAATGCCTTGTAAGCGACGCGTTCGAGGGACGCGGTCGTGATGCCATGCAGATGCATGTAACGCCGCAGCTTCGTCGCGAAGAACTGCGTCGTCAGCATCAGCCCCGTTTCGCCATACCAGTCCGGCAGACCCCACTCCGCGGGCTTCGGATCGAACGCACCGCGCGGATGCTTGTCGAAACCGATCGCGATGCCGATATCGAACTCGCCGGATTTGATGGTCGAGTAGCAGCCCATGAGCGCGGAGCCGCCGGTAGCGCAACCGTTCTTGACGTTGATGAAAGGAATCGTCGTGAGGCCGAGCACGCTCACCATCGTGTCCGCATTGCCGGATGCCTCCGATCCGCCATACGCAAACTGCATGTCTCGCCATTCGAGACCGCAGTCGGCCAGTGCTGCGCGAGCGGCGAATTCGCCTTGCTGCATGCCGGTGCGCTGCTCGGTCCGGCCGAACGGATGTATGCCTGCGCCGACGATATACACTCCGCTCATCGTGCGCCCTCCCGAACCGGCCGAAATGCAAACGTGGTAATGACTGTGCCCTTGTCGTCTGTGCGGAACGGCACGATCGCCAACTCGAGCGGCATGCCGATGCGCAGCTCATCGAACGCCACATCGACCAGCCGGCTTTCGACGATCACCACGCCATCGAGCTCGACATAGCCCAACGCGAACGGCTCGAACGGCATTGGGCCCGCATACGGCGGCGACTTCGGTGGGAACCGTTGCACCGTGTACGACCACAAGCGTCCGCGATTCGGCAGCTCACAAGGCTCGAACCTCGTGGCATCGCTCGGCAAAGGAAACACGGTGCGGCCGGTGCCGCGCTCACGTCCGCCGATCAGATGCGGCGGCGTGCTCTGCGTGAAGAGTTCAGTTGCAATGGGTCGAGTATTCATCGACCCGGAGCATGGCGGGGTGGGAGGTTATATGCAGCTGTGAAAAGGATTAGGTGGGACGAGCGGTCGGCTGGGTTGCTAATCCTCGAGCTTGCTAGTCCGCTAGTCGGCTAGTCGGCTAGCCAGACAAGAGCGGCCGACGAAGCCTCTGGCTAGCTGACTAGCTGACTAGCCGACTAGTTGACCGCGCCGAGATATCCCAACTGCGCCGCCTTGAACAACGTCTGACTGCGATTCACCGCATCCAGCTTCACCGCGGCGTTGTGCACGTGGAAGCGGATCGTGGCGCAACTACGCTGCATGATCGTGGCGATCTCCTGATCCGTCTTGCCGAGCGCGGCCCAGCGCAGGCATTCGACTTCGCGCTTACTCAAGCGCACATCGGCGCGCACGTGCGGCTGCTTGCTGCGGACTTTGACGTAACTGCAAATGAAGCGCCGTGCCCACAACTCGAGCTGATCCGCGTACATCGCGAATTCGTTGGACAGATCCACGCGCTGCGGCTCGATCGGTGAAAAGCTGACAGCCGCGATTTGCCCGAAGGGCAGATGAATCGGCACGACGATGGCGGCGGTCTCGCTCATCGCACGCGTGGAGAAATCGCGCCAGTCGAGCGCCTCCACATGAGGATTGCGCTGACGCGTGTGAATGCCGTGCTCGTTACACCAGAACGGCTCGCTTTCGTAGCGGCAGGCGCTCACCAACGGCGAGGTCAGCGCAATGCGCGAGTTCTTCCACCAGCACGACTTCGAGCCCGTCCAGCCGAACACTTCGCTCGCGAGAATCGCGCCATTGGCATCGACCATCGGCTCTTTAGAAGCGATGTTCGCGGCGGGCGCGGTGCGCAGATTGAGACCCAGCGTGAGCGCGTGCAGCGCCTCCGCGGCAGGCCGGATGTCCGCCACAGTGCGAACCGTCAGCCGTTCGAGCGATTCATCGCGCGTGGGCGCGAGTTCACATAGCGCAACTGACACGGTATCCCCCTCCTCCGACGCTCATGGCCATCGAAGCCGGGCCGAGTCTAGCACCCTGCCCCCAGCCCCCGCCTAGCGCCTTTGCTAGTGGCGGTTTCGCCGATCACGTGGTGTCGTCATCTGGAAACGAGGGATGGGACTCCATGTCACCACCCTCGTGCGCGAAGCAAAAGGCGTGACTTTTGCTTCCCGCTCGCCACCTCCGGCGGCTGGGCACACCTGCCGCACAGGGATGTGCCAATGCCGTGGGCGCAGGACGCGCAGGAACGGCCTGTGCCCGGGGGTGGCTCGTGCGCAGCGCGATGGGTAATTGATTAAGAGGGCTTCAGTCTTGGAATTCAGTCTGACGGACGAGCAGGTCATGCTGCAGCGCCTGATGGAGCGCTTCGCGGCCGACCGCTATGGCGCAGGTCAACGCGCCACGTATCGCAAAGCGGCAGCGGGGTTCGAGCCCCGAAATTGGCAAGAACTCGCTGAACTGGGCGTGCTCGCGGCCCCTTTCGACGCAGAGCACGGCGGCTTGGGGGGCGGCGCCGATACGACACTCGTGCTGTTGGAAAGCGTCGGCCGAGCGCTGATGGCCGAACCGATTGTGGAGCGTGTGATCCTTCCCGGTCGATTGCTCGAACAGACGCCGGCCCAAGCAGCCGCGTGGTTGCCACACCTCCTCAGCGGTGAAACGCATTTCGCGTTCGCACATATCGAGCAGACAGCGGGTTTTCGCTTGGACGAGGTGGCGACGGTCGCACGGCAAACTTCGAGCGGCGTGCTGCTGGATGGTGAGAAGACATTCGTGCCGGCGGGGGCTGGCGCGGATATGTTCATCGTGTCCGCGAAAGGCACTCATGGAGATCTCGGTTTTCATTTGGTCCGCAGCGACGCGCCGGGCTTGACCGCACGGCCGTATCGTCTGGCGGATGGTTCGATAGCTTGCACACTGCAGCTGCATGCAACACCCGCGCTCGAAACGCTCGACTGCGGGCCCACCGCATTCGCGCAATCGATGGATGAAGCACGCCTCGCGGCCGGCGCCGAAATGGTCGGCGTCATGTCGTCGCTATTCGAAGCCACCCTGGAGCATGTGCGCACACGTAAACAGTTCGGCACACCGCTCGGCAGCTTCCAGGTGATTCAACACCGCATGGCAGATCTGTACGTGCGACTCGAACAATCCCGCTCGCAACTGTATCGAGCGGCACTCACGAGCGGCTCGGACAAGCCCGCGGCAGTGGCCGCCATGAAGAGCTATATCAGCTCAGCGGCTGTCGAGATGGGTGAAGAATGCGTTCACTTCCACGGCGGCATGGGCATGGCGGATGAAGTCGCGGCCGGGCACTACTACAAGCGGCTGCTCGTGCTCGCGACGTTTCTGGGTGATGGAGAGCATGAGTTGCAGCGGTATGCGCGGCTCGCGGGAGGGGCCGTGCGGGGCGTCTGAACGCCCAATGTCGCTTGGCGCGAATTCCAGCTCCGACACCATGAAGTTCCACCGCTGAGTGGTGGTATTTCATGGCACCGGATCAGCGCATGAGGATCCGCCCGGTATCTTTACCCGATGGAAACACACCGCATCGCCGTCGACGATTCGCAGTCCATCGTTCTCGACTGGTTTCCCACGACGCCCGAGGCGCGCGTCGCGCTGTTCGTGCACGGTCTCGGCTCTCATCGACGTGGCGAGAAGGCGTCGTACTTCGCGGCAAAGTTCAACGCGCAAGGTTGGGCTTATGCCGCTGTGGATCTGCGTGGACATGGGGAAGCGGACGGCTCGATTCGCGATCTCACGCTGAGCGGATTGCTGACGGATCTTCGTGCCGCCATGAATTGGCTGGCAACGCGCGATGTGGCCTCTCCTCCAATCCTGATCGGCTCGTCCATGGGCGGCGCCGTGATTGCCTGGTATGCGCTCGAACATGCTGGGGAGGTCGGGCCGCTCGTGATGATTGCCCCATCACTGTCTTTCCCCGCAGGCATCGCCAACCAAATCGGACCCGACGCATTGCACGAGTGGCGGCAAACAGGCGCGCGTCGCTGGCAGAGCGAATGGCTCGATATGGAAGTGGGCTATGGTCTGATGCAAGACGCGGATCACTACGATCCGTCCCGGTTACAAGAGGAACTCGACTCACCCATCTTCATCGTGCACGGCCTGCGCGATGAAGCGATCGACTGGCGTGCCAGCATCGCGTTCGCAGAGGGCTGTCGCTCGCCCTGCGACGTGTTGTTGCTGAAGGACGGCGATCATCGTCTGACCGAGTACAAGGCGTTTCTCTTCGACGCCATGTGGGCGTGGCTACTCGCCCTCGTCAAACCGCATGCAGCTTCTTGAATCTTCGCCGCAGGAACAACCAACGCCCATTGCGCTTCACGACGATGTCGTCGTACCGACCGCGATCGCGGTGCGTCGCTCCACTGGCGTCGTCATACACTTCCGACGTGTAGCAACGCACTGTCGCGCGTTCGCCTTCGACAACGATCGATCCGGGGGTCGTCATGAAAATGATCCCCGGGTAGCTCTTCATCGTCTCCTTCCACTTCTCCACGATGTTCATGCGACCGTGCACGGCACCGATGTCCGGGTAATCCGGTAGTTCCCAGACGCCCTCATCGGCCCACGTATCGCCCCACGCGGCGACATCGACCTGACAGACCGCATCGGAATACGCATCGAGCAGCTCGCGAATGGCGAGACGATCTTCGGTTGCACCGCTGAATGACATGGCACGCACCTCGCGTCGATTGGCCTCACATCATTGGCCGAAACGCTCACGCAACTCGCGTCGCAGAACCTTGCCGGTTGCGTTGCGCGGCAATGTCGTCACGAGGCGAATGTGCCTCGGGCACTTGTACCGAGCAATGCGCTCGCGCGCCCACGCGACAACGCTATCGAGATCCGGCGTCGTACCCGCATGCGGCACGATGACGGCGCACACGGCTTCACCCCACTTCGCATCGGGCACGCCGACCACGGCCACCTCGGCGATGGCCGGATGGCCGCGTAGCGCCGCCTCGACCTCTGCCGGGTACACGTTCTCGCCACCGCTGATGATCATGTCCTTCACGCGATCGCGAACGTAGAGATAACCCTGCGCATCGAGGTAGCCCGCATCGCCCGTGCGTAGCCAGCCATCCGCATCGATCGTTTCGGCGGTTGCATCCGGCTGTCGGTAATAGCCGCTCATGGTTGCGACCGAGCGCGTGACGATCTCGCCGAGCTCACCCGCGCCGAGCCATTCGCCGGTTGCGGAGCGGATGCCGATCTCGACACCCGGCAACGGCAGACCGACCGAAGCAAGGTGTGGATTGTCGGGATCGTGATCCGCGGGCGGCAACGCGACGATCGTGCCCGCAGTTTCGGTCATGCCATACATCTGCACGAAGTCGCAGCGGAACACCTGCATGGCTTCGCGTAGCAGATCGGACGGCATGGGCGAACCGCCGTAGCAAATCGTCTTCAAGAAGGAGAAATCCGTCGCGCTGGCTCGCGGATGCCGCAAGACGATCTGCATGGCAGTGGGCACGAGTATGGTCTTGCTGATGCGATGCTCGACCATGAGATCGAGGACTGCATGCGGATCGAACTCTTCGACGACCACGCCGGTTGCACCATGGACCAAGGTCCAGATCGCCCAACCCGTGCCGCTCACGTGCGCGACCGGCATCGCAATGAGGCTCACATCCTCCGATGACCAGCGATACCACTCGGGCTCTTGCATCGCAGCACGCAGGCCGAAAAGATTCGTGTGCGTCAATACGGCGCCCTTTGGCCGTCCGGTGGTTCCGGACGTGTACATCTGCAGGGCCGCATCGCTCACATCGGCATTCAGCTCAGGATCGCGATCCGTCTCGCCATCGCGCCATGACTCGTAGCTGCCGCCGAATCTGAGCTCCAGACGCTGCAAGTCAGGCGCAACTTCTGCCGCGATCTGCTCGAAGCCTGCGCCGACGAACAGCACACGCGCCTCGCTGTGATCCAAGACGTACGCGATCTCCGGCGGCGCAAGGCGCCAGTTGATCGGCGTCATCACCGCACGGGCTTTGGCCGCACCGATCAGTGCTTCGAAATAAGCGATCGAGTTCTTGCCGAGAAAGGCCACGCGATCGCCGGGCTGGATGCCGGCGCGCAGCAATGCATTGGCCACTCGATTCGCATGCGATTCGAGCTGTGCGTAGCTCGTGGCCACGCCGTTGCAGTACAGAGCGGTTTTCGAGCCGCGCTCAGGCGCGTGCGCTCGCAGGATATCGCCGAGTATCGGAACCTGCACGCGCGCTCCTCACAACGATGGCTTCGGCAGCGTCGCATCGTCTTGCAGGTACCAGTTCACCCATTCATGGAAGTACTGGTTGCCCCGCTCGTTGCGCCCGAACACGACGCTATCGTGCGCGCCGGATTCCAGGCCCTTTTGGATCTTCATGCCGATGAGGTAGTCCTCCGTGTAAGTCACATCGCGCAGGAACGTGATCATCTGCTCGATGGCGGCCTTATCGGCTTCATCACGCGGCGGATCCTTGCGCACATACAGCAGGACGGTGCGGTTCTTGTCCGGCGTCGGGCCCGGAAACAGCTGGGCGATCTGCGCAATCTCCGGCGCGAGAAATGCGGAGACGTTCGGGAAGAAGATACGGACGAAGTCGAAGCCGTTATTCTCCTGCTCGCCCCAGCTCTGCCGCGGGATCTCGCGCAACCGCCCGATCGAACGCTGCGGAAAGCCGATGCGCAGGTTCGGCCCGAATGCTTCGTAGTGAGTGACGTTCGATGGCGTGCGGGGATGAATCGTCTGCGGATGGAGCGATGCGAAATGGTAGCCCTC
>CBJNAT010000159.1:0-6793 GCA_966434585.1 uncultured Gammaproteobacteria bacterium
ATCGTGCAGGTGGGCAGCCAGCGCGTGGTCACCCGGGAGGCGGCCACGCTCGGCATTCTCGATGAACCGATCGACGACGGGGTCATCCATCTGAAGGTGGTGGGCCGCGATGGCGCAACGCGTGACCTGCGCCTGGAGGCAAATAGCAGCCGTCGCGAGCTCACGCAGGCCGAAAATCTGCTGCCGGGGCTTGGCTTTGAATTCTGGCTCGACCCCTGGCCCGCCGTCGTCGGGAGCGTGGTAGCCGACAGTGCCGCGGCTGAAGCCGGGTTGCTGCCCGGCGATCGGATCGTGAGCCTCGATGGGCAACCGGTGGCCGACTTCGGTCAGCTCGTCAAATTGGTCGAGCCGCGGGCGCATCGTGAAGTCACGGTGCGAATCCAGCGGAATGGCAGCACCTCCGAGCGGACGCTGCGCATACGCGGCGAACAGCAAAACGGCAAGGAAGTCGGCCGTATCGGTGTTGCGCCGCAGATGCTCACGATGGAGCAATTCGGGCCCGTCGCGGCGGTTGGCCAAGCGACGAAGAAGACCTGGGAAACCTCCGTGTTCACGTTACGCATTCTGGGTCGCATCGTGACGGGCGATGTGTCCTTCAAGAATATCTCCGGGCCGATTACGATTGCCGAGTACACAGGCTTTGCGGCGCGTCAGGGCTGGCAGATGTTCATCGGCACGCTGGCGCTGATCAGTATCAGCCTGGGTGTCTTCAATCTGCTGCCGATCCCGATCCTGGACGGCGGTCAGATCGTGTATCAGCTCGCCGAATGGGTGAAGGGCAAACCGGTATCGGAGCGGGCGCAGTTGCTGGGCCAGCAGATCGGCATCGCCGTGCTGTTGATGGTGATGAGTCTCGCGTTCTACAACGACATTGCCAAGCATCTGAACTGAAGATCACCGTAGAAAGCCGGGCGCCCGCTTGCGCGGGCGAACTGCCGGCACGTGCCCGACCAAGGTTGAGTGCACGGAACACGAAATGAGTTTGACGGAAGGTCCATGCGTCTAAGATCCATCGTTCATGCAACGCTCGCACTGGCCGCGTGTGCTGCCGCAAGCACCGCCACGCAGGCTCAGGGTCTGGAGCGTTTCACGGTGGGCGACATCCGCATCGAAGGGTTGCAGCGCATCTCCGAGGGCACCGTTTACAACTATTTGCCGGTGAACATCGGCGATCAGCTCGATGAGCGCCGGGTCGCCGAAGCGCTGCGAGCGCTGTACGGCACCGGCTTCTTCCGCGATGTTGAATTGCGGCGCGATGGTGGCACGCTGGTCATCGTCGTGCTCGAGCGGCCCTCCATCGAAAGCTTCGAGATCAAGGGCAACAAGGACATCAAGACCGAGGATCTCAACAAGTCACTGCGCAACGTCGGTCTCGCCGTCGGCAAGACATTCGACCAATCCGTGCTCGACGAAGTGAAGCAATACCTCACCGAGCAGTACTTCTCGCGCGGCAAGTACGCCGTGCGCATCGACGCGAAAGTCGAGGACGTGCCCGGCAACAAGGTGAAGATCAACGTCGACGTGAACGAGGGCAAGCGCGCACGTATCCGGCAGATCAATTTGGTCGGCAACACTGCGTTCAGCGACGAGGATATCCTCGAAAAATTCGAGTTGAGGACGCCGCACTGGCTGTCCTGGTACAAGCAGGACGATCGCTATGCACGAGAGACGCTCTCGGGCGATCTGGAAAAGCTGCGCTCGTACTACATGGATCGCGGTTACGCTAATTTCCGCGTCGAATCCACTCAGGTCGCCATTGCGCCCGAGAAGGACGACATGTTCATCACCGTGAACGTCAGTGAAGGTGATGTGTTCAAAGTCTCGGACGTGAAGCTTGCTGGCAACCTGGTCGTCTCCGAGCCTGAGCTGCGTCGGCTGCTGCAGATCAAGGCCGGCGACACCTACTCGCGCAAGCAGATCACGGCATCGACGGAAGCCATCAGCGCCCGTCTGGGCCTCGACGGTTATGCGTTTGCGAAGATCGATCCCGTGCCGCAGGCGAACAACGACACGAAGGAAATCTCGCTGACCTTTCTCGTCGAGCCGGGTAACCGCGTGTACGTCCGGCGTGTGAATTTCAACGGCACTACCGGCGTGAACGATGAGGTCTTCCGCCGCGAGATGCGCCAGCTCGAAGGCGCCTACCTGTCGAACGCAGCCGTGGACCGCTCGAAGCAGCGTATTCAGCGCCTGCCGTTCATCGAGAAGGTCGAAGTGGAGAACACGCCGGTGCCCGGCACGCCGGATCTCGTCGACGTGAATTTCGAAATCAAGGAAGGCCTCCCGGGCCAGTTCGGCGGCGGCATCGGCTATTCGGAATCGCAGTCGGTGATCCTGAACGGCAACTTCGTGCACTCGAATTTCATGGGCACGGGCAACCGCATTGCCGCGGAGATCAACTCGGGCCGCTACTCCAAGTCGTACAGCTTCTCGCACACGGACCCGTACACGACCGTCGATGGATTGTCGCGAACGATCAGCTTCGGCTATCGCGACATCACGCAGTTCACGTCCGCGACCTCGGACTTCGATACCCAGACGGCCACGGTCGGCATGGACTACGGCTATCCGATCACCGAATTCCAGTCACTGCGGTTCGGTGTCTCGGTGCAGCAGGCGGAGCTGGTGACGAGCTCGTTGAACAGCGCGCCGGAAGCCATCGATTGGGTGCGCAACAATGGCGATACGAGCACGCGTGTCGCTTCCTACGAGGACGTCAATGGCAATCCTGTCCCGTACAACATTTACGGTTCGAAGTTCAACACTTACGAGCTGACTCTCGGCTGGGGTTACGACTCGCGCAATCGCGCGATCTTCGCGGATCGCGGCATGCGCCATCGGGTCAACTTCGGTTACACCCTGCCCGGCAGCGAAGTCGAATACTGGACTGCGAGCTACGACTATCTGCAGTTCATTCCGATCTGGCGCGGCTTCACGTTGATGTTCAACGCAGAGGTCGCCTACGGCCAAGCGTTGGGTGATACGACGGCGATGCCCCCCTATCGCAACTTCTTCGCAGGCGGTCCCGACTCGGTGCGCGGATATCGCGAAAATCGCCTTGGCCCCCAGGACTTCTACGGCAATCCGTACGGCGGCAACCTGCGTACCGTGGCCCAGACGGAAATCCTGTTGCCCATGCCGGAGAAGTGGCGCAACAGCGCACGCTTCAGTCTGTTCTATGACATCGGCAACGTGTTCTCGACGGAAGACATCAATTTCGTCTCACCCGGCGACGGTCTCGACCCCACCACGCGCGTCCCGGCGGATTACGACTTCAGCTATGATGCGCTCAAGCATTCGGCCGGTGTCGCCGTGCAGTGGCTTGCGCCGCTCGGTGTGTTCCGCTTCAGCTATGCGATTCCGCTGAACGCGAGAAAGGAAAGGCCCGATCGCTACGGCGACGAAAAAGAAGGCTTTCAGTTCTCCATCGGCCAAGCGTTCTGATATGAAACAGCGACTCGGGCATCCTGCCACTCGCGCTGTGGCTCAGGGGAAAAAGCGTGGTTTTTCCCCTTCGCTCGCCACCTCCGGCGGCGGGCACATCTGCCGCACAGGGAATGTGCCAATGCCGTGGGCGCAGGACGCGCAGGAACGGCCATGTGCCTGGGTAGCCACGGTTGAATGATGATTGGGTCTTGAGTTCGAAGTAAGACAATCTTTCCGAGGGTTTGCGGATATGCAACGTTTGAGAGCAGGCGTTTTCGCGGTGTTGGTCGGTATGGCCGCCGCCAGCGTTCCGGCGGTGAGTGTTGCGGAGACCAAGATCGCGGTCGTCAATGTGCGCCGGCTGCTGGAGGAATCTCCGCAGGCGAAGCAGGCGCAGACGACGCTGCAGAACGAATTCTCCACGCGCGAGCGCGACATCGTGCAGCTGCAGAAAGACTTGAAGGCCAAGGACGAGAAATTTCAGCGCGACGGCGCAACGATGACGGAAGCAGATCGCCGCAACGCCGAGCGCGATCTTCGCGACGGCCAGCGCGAATTGCAGCGCAAGCAGCAGGAGTTCACCGAGGACTACAACCTCCGCCGCAACGAAGAGATCGGCAAGGTGCAGCGTTCGCTGTTGCAGGAAGTTCAGAACTTTGCGAAGACCCAGAACTTCGATCTGGTGATCGGCGATGGCGTGCTCTACGCGGCCGAGGCGATGGATATCACACCGCAAGTGCTGAGCGCGTTGCAGGCTCACGCGAAGAGCGCACCCGCAACGCCAAGACCTGCCACACCCGCTCCGGTGAAGCCTGCAGCCCCCGCGAAGCAGCCCTGATGAGTCAGCGCTAACAGCCTGGACGCACGCACCTGCGCCGTTCGATGGCGTCGCAGTCAATCACCCTCGGTGAGCTTGCAGTGCGCTTCGGCTGCACACTGCGCGGCGATCCCGATGCCCGTGTGAGTCGTGTAGCGACCTTAGAGCATGCCGACGCCGCGGCGGTGAGCTTTCTGGCAAATGCGAAGTACCGCCGGTATCTGCAAACCACTCGCGCTGGCCTCGTCATCCTCGATGCGAAAGCAGCGGAGCAGTGCGCGGCCCCGGTGTTGATCGCTCGCAATCCCTATGCGATGTATGCGCGCGTTGCGCAGCTGCTTCACCCAGCACCGGCCGCAAGCCCGGGCGTGCATCCCAGTGCTGTCGTAGAGGACTCGGCGTCGATCGATCCGAGCGCGAGCATCGGTCCTCTCGTGGTCATCGAGGCCGACGCGAAGATCGGGCCTCGGGCGGTGATTGGGCCGCGTAGCGTGGTGATGCGCGGTGCGACGGTCGGGGCGGACAGTCGATTGGTTGCGGCTGTTACGTTGTGCGCGGCCGTTCAGATCGGGGAGCGCTGTGTGTTGCACCCTGGCGTCGTCATCGGAGGCGATGGCTTCGGCCTCGCACCGGATAGCGCCGGTTGGGTGAAAGTGCCGCAGGTGGGGAGCGTGCGCATCGGCAACGACGTCGAAATCGGTGCGAATACGACGGTCGATCGCGGGGCAATCGAGGACACGGTGCTCGAGGACGGCGTCAAGCTCGACAACCAGATTCAGATCGGCCACAACGTGCGCATCGGCGCGCACACGGTGATGGCGGCGTGCAGTGGCGTATCCGGCAGCACGACCATCGGCGCGCGCTGCATGATCGCAGGGCAGGTGGGATTCTCCGGGCATCTGACGATCTGCGACGACGTGATCGTCACCGGCCGCACGTTCGTGAACAGCAATATCCGGCAGCCCGGCACGTACTCTGGTGGAATCACGGCGGAGGAAGCGGCAAGCTTTCGCAAGAACGCTGCGCGCTTCCATCAACTCGACAAACTGGCGCGCCTCGTGCGCCGATTGGCGGTGCACGCCGGCCTCGACGACAAAGCGGACGTAGAACCGCCGCGCGAATCGTAAGGACATCGATGACTGAAACGCTGACGATGGATATCAACACGGTGATGCAGCGCCTGCCGCATCGCTATCCCTTTCTGCTGGTCGACCGCGTTCTGGAATGCATCTCCGGTAAGACGATCAAGGCGCTGAAGAACGTCACAATTAACGAGCCGTTCTTCCCCGGCCACTTTCCGCATCGCCCCGTGATGCCCGGCGTGATGATCCTCGAAGCGCTGGCGCAAACGGCGGGCATCCTCGCGTTCGTTACCGCGAACGTGTACCCGGACGACAAGACGCAGCTGTACTTCGTCGGCATCGACAAGGCGCGCTTTCGTAAACCGGTCGAGCCAGGCGATCAACTCGTGCTCAAAGCCGAGCTGCAGCGCTCGATTCGAGGCATCTGGCGCTTCAGCACCGTGGCCGAAGTGAATGGCGAAGAGGCCGTGAGTGCCGACGTCATGGTGGCGCCGGGAGTCAATGCATGACACGGCCAACAGGCGACGGCCAACGGGCTATGGCCAGAGCGCTCCAGCAATCCATCGCTTCTTCTTCGACCGTAGCCCGTAGCTCGTAGCCCCATCCGCCATGGCAATCCATCGCACCGCGATCGTCTCACCTCAGGCCACGCTCGCATCCGACGTGGAAGTGGGCCCGTATTCGATCATCGGTGCGGGTGTGGAGATCGGACCGGGATGCATCGTCGGTCCGCATGTGGTGATCAAAGGCCCGACGCGCATCGGCACGGGTAATCACTTTTATCAGTTCGCATCCATCGGCGATGCACCCCAGGATCTCAAGTACAAGGGTGAGCCGACACGCCTGGAAATCGGCGATCGCAACGTCTTTCGCGAGAGCTGCACCATAAATCGCGGCACCGCCCACGATCACGGTGTCACGCGCATCGGCAACGACAACTTGTTCATGGCCTACACGCACGTCGCGCACGACTGCGTCGTCGGCAACAAATGCGTGTTTGCCAACTGCGCGACGCTCGGCGGCCACGTGCATGTCGGGGACTGGGTCATCCTCGCAGGCTTCTCGGGCGTGCATCAGTTCTGCAAGGTCGGCCAACATGCGTTCCTTGCGAACAATGCCGCCGTGACGCGCGATGTCCCGCCGTATGTCATGGCCGTGGGCCAACCGGCACGCCCGCACAGCATCAATACGAACGGGTTGAAGCGCCGCGGCTTCACGGCGCAGCAGATCCAGAACATTCGGCATGCGTACAAGGTGCTGTACCGCTCGAAGCTCAAGCTCGCCGAAGCAACGCGCCAGCTCGAAGAGCTCGCACTCACGCAGAGTGAAATTCAGCCCTTCGTGGAGTTTCTAGAAGCCAGCCGGCGCAGCTTGGTGAGATGAAGCCAGCGGTTGGCGCTTAGCGGTTGGCGGTTGGTCGAACCCAGCAGGATCCGTTTTGTCCGACCTACAGCCTACAGCCTATAGC
>CBJNAT010000160.1:0-6753 GCA_966434585.1 uncultured Gammaproteobacteria bacterium
GCCGCAGAACGCGCGCCGCTCGAGCAGCGCATTGTTCGCCACGAAACCAAAGTCACGACAAAGATCTCTGCCCTCGGCGCGCTCAAGGGTGCGCTGTCCGCGTTCAAGGGAGCTCTCGAGCCGCTGAAGACCACAGACGCTTTTCAGGTGCGCAAGGCGGCTGCAGCAAGCTCCGACTATTTCTCGGTGTCTGCGGATGCAACCGCTGCAACGGGCAGCTACGACGTAGAGGTGCTGCAGCTGGCCAAGGCGCATCAGCTCGCATCCGCTGCGTTCCCGGGCGGCAGCGCAGCGGCGGTCGGCTATGGAACACTGACCATCTCGGTCGGTTCGGAGAGCTTCGCGGTCACCATCGCGCAAAGCGACAACACGCTCGCCGACATTCGCGATGCGATCAATGGCGCGAGCGACAACACGGGTGTGCAAGCCACTTTGCTGAATACGACGACGGGTACGCGCCTCGTGCTCACATCGAGTCGAACCGGCGCCGACAACGCAATCGAGGTGGCGACCGCGGGCGGCGACGGCGGTCTCAATCAACTCGTTTACGACGTGGGCGGCACGATGAACCTCACCGAGCTTGCGCCAGCGCAGGATGCGCGGATCCGCCTGGCTGCCTCGAACGACTTCATCGTCGAGAGCGACACGAACGTCTTCGAGGAAGTCATCGATGGCGTCACGATTACCGTCAAGCAGACGACGCCAGCGAACGAGCCCGTGGCGCTCGATGTGTCCTTCGACTCGGCGACAGTGACCTCGAACATCCAGAAGTTCGTCACCGAGTACAACAAGATGCAGGGGCAGCTGGCGAAGCTCCGCAGCTACAACGCGGAAACGCGCGCCGCTGGCCCATTGCTTGGCGATGCCATGCTCCGGGGCATCGAAGAACAGATCCGGCGCGGCATCACCGATCCGGTAGCCGATGTATCAGACACCTATACGACCCTTGCGAGCATCGGCATCAAGACGACGACGACCGGTGCTCTCGAGTTCGACTCCGCCAAGCTGACCTCGGCGCTGAACGCCGATCCAGAGGCGGTGGCCAGTCTCTTCGGTTCCGAGGACGGCGTTGCCGCGCGCCTCTTCGATCAGCTCGAGCAGCGGCTGGCGAGCGAGGGCGACGTCGAAGCGCGTACCAAGCAGCTCAACAGCGAGATCAAGCAGATCGGCAAGGACAAAGAAGCCATGAACCTGCGCCTTGCTCAGATCGAGGCGCGCTATCGCAAGCAGTTCACCGCGCTCGACGGTTTGCTGTCGCAAATGCAGTCGACCTCGAGCTATCTGTCGCAGCAGCTGCAGAGCATTGCGAAGCTCTAGCAAGTTGTCCATCGCGCGCACACGAACCCCGAAGCATGAAACACACCTTGTCGAGCATCACCCAGGCACATGGATGTGCTCGTCGCCGTAGGTGGCGAGCGAAGGGGAAAAACCACGCTTTTTCCCGCAGCCACAGCGCGAGCGGCAGGACGCCCGAGTCGCTGTTTCTTACTAGGGATAGCCGCGAATAAGCGCAGCTGCCGCGGTGCCTGCAGTCGAGCCTGCCCCGATCCGCCTGCGCGCCACGACGGCCGCATCCATCGGCACGACGGCTTTCTTCCGCAACCGAGCCCTGCTGAACGTGCTGTTGGGCCGCTTGGCAATGCTGAAGTCAGACACCGTGTCTGTGCTCGTGCATGCGTGCTCCATCGGTGCTGAAGCGTGGTCCCTTGCGATTGCTGCCGAGTTGGACCCGCGCCTGCGCAATAAGGAGGTTCAGATAGCGGCATGCGACCTCGAGCCCGCGTTCGTTGCCCACGCCGCGCGTGGTATCTATCCACGGGCGGTGCTGGGCGGTATGCGGCCGGCCGAGCAGTCCCACTTCGAGCCGTTCGAGAGCGATAGTGTTCGCATCAGCGATCGACTACGCGAGCGAGTGCACTTTCTGCCAGCGCAGTCGGGCTACCGATTTCGAGAGCAACCGAACGTTCGACGTGGTGCTGCTGCTCAATGTGCTCCTCTACATGACGGCAGAGCTGCAGTCCCTGACGATCGATCGTATCGCACGGTACAACCGCGCTGTGCTCGTGACGACTGGCTTTCATCTCGAGCGCATCAGGTCGGACATGCAGCGCAATGGCTATCAGCCTGTAAACGAAGATCTGCGTGCGATTCACGATGGGTGGACGGATCGCAGGCGCAACGGCCCGGCACGGGACGAGACAGTCCCAGGCAGGATCTATCACGCCTGGAGCTTGCCGCCGTTCAGCGAGATCGACGATTTCGAATACAAGTACTGCGCGGTGTTCGAGAAACTCCAACCCACGCGAGCGTAAGCTCACCCGGCGAAGTTTCGCTCCGCCAGTGCGGGGAACCGCGCTCGCACGTCGGCTCCGATCAATGCACTCTCTGGTTCTGCCAATACGCGTTGCACGCGGTCGCACAACACGTCTGCGGCATTCGCCTGGCTGACCGATACGAACGACTCGGATTCGAGTCGCTGCAGCAGTCCCGCGATCTTCGGCGTGTTGCTCTCCATGAGAATGAAGGGCGTGCCGAGGCATGCCGCTGCAATCGAGTGATGGAAGCGTCCCGAGACGAGCACGTCGACGGACGCGATCGCGCGTAGCCATTCCAGCTCAGACGTTGCGTTGAGCAGTTGGAATCGGCCGCTCGCCACTCGCTGCAATGTTGCCGCAAGGTGCACATCGTCGGCCGCCATGTGCGCGTCGGCGCCGATCAACAGTATCGAACGCACACCGACCGCAGCGAGCTTCACGACGAGCTCGCCGATGCGTTGTGCTACCGACGTTGCGCCCCACGCGGCCGAGCCTGCGATGAGAACGGTCTTGCCGTTCGGCGCCTTCTTGATCGAGTCGAATGCGTGCTCGCGGACGAATAGCGGCAAGCAGTCGAAGGATTCCGTCACCGCGATACCGAGCTGTGACATGACCTGCGCGCTGATCGGCTCGCGAACGGCGACGAAGTCCATCTCGCGATAGACGCTGCGATACAACTGATGGATCGGTGTGTCCTTAACCGAGCCCGTATCGTCGGGATAACAGGAGTGATTGATGATGTGCACAGGACGCCCGAGCCTGCGCTTGGCGATGTACGCGAGGTAGAGCAGTCCGATCGCCTGTGGGCTCGCGCCGTGCAGTGTGCCTTCGCCGTTGATGTAGGCGATGTCTGCGTTGCGCAGTTGCGCCATGACATCCGCATGACGGTCGCTGAACCGACGGAAGCGTTCGTCGTCATCGAACTCGGCGACCGAGCCGGGTATCTCGCTCATGCCTGCGATGCGCTGAATCGGCAGAGAATCGACATGGCTCCAGCGCCGACGCAATTGCGAGTGGATCGCGAGACTCGTGCAGCTACAGCCCCAGTGATACCAGTTGCGCGTGTCGTTCACGAGCAGCGCTCGACCGTGCGATGCGGTTGCGGGTGAGACTGGTTTAGAACGTGCCGGAGCAGATGCCTCGATGCTCTCCGCCATCGCAGGACGCGTGCGCGCAAACTCCGTCACGTGCACAGGCAGATCATGTGCAACCTTGCGCACGAGCGAACGCCACGCCTCGATGCCGGGTCGTTCCTGGCGATAGAGCATGGCCTGCGGATACCACGGGGAACGATCGCCTGCGCCACGCCAACGCCACTCCGCGACCGAGGGAAGCAGGATGCACACAGACGTGCCGACACTGCCGGCCATGAACACGGTGGAGTTGTCGATCGAGATGACGAGATCCAGCGCGGAGATCAATGCCATGACGTCATCCGGATCTTTCACCGGGTCGACGCCTTCGAGTGTGTGGAGTCGCCCTGGTCCGGAGGCATGAAACGCTGCGATTTCCTCAGCGTGCTGACCGTATTGGAGGTTGATGAAGTTGGCATCGAGCGCATTGAAAATCGGTTGCCACTCGATGAGCGGTATCGACCTGGCTTTGATCGAGCGCGGTTCGCGCCCGCCGGACCAGGAGATGCCGATGTTGATCGGCTGATCGAGTGTCGCCAGCACGCTCTGCCAGTGAGCGCGGCGTCGGGGATCGACACGCAAGTAACCCCGATGGTCGGGAAACGCATCGAGCTCCGTACGAAAGAATCGCGGCAACGAGCCGGCAGGAATACGAAAGTCCGCCTGCGGCAACGCTGCGTCCCACTCGAAGTCACGTACCCGTTCGCCGGCGATGACCGTGGCCGACGGGAACGAGCGAGTGAATAGCTGCTCAAGTCGCCGGTCGCACTCGATGACGCAGTGAGTGGCAGCTCGAATCGCGTCCGGGTAACAGGACGCAAACATGAGTTCCTCGCCGATGCCCTGCTCGGGCGAGATCAAGAGCGTCTTGCCGGCAAGGCAGGAGCCATCCCATTTCGGGAAGGGCACGAGGCGGGGGCGAGCGTGTTCGCTCAACGACCGCGAGTGATCTCGCCATTCGTACTCGAGCCACCCGTCCGCGTAGTGGCCGTCGGCCAGCAGCGTGAGCGCGTACTTCGAATGTGCTTCTGCGTGCGCGGGATGCACCGCGAGCACGGCTCGAAAGTGATCGCGGGCTTCAGTTACCCGGCCCAGATTGAGCAACAGCGTGCCGAGATTCTGATGAGCGAGCACTGCACGCCCGTCAATCGCGAGTGCCTTCACATAGGCAGCACGTGCACTGTCGAGATCGCCGGCATCTTGCAGCGCCACGCCGAGGTTCTCCCAGGCGCTTGCGTAATCCGGCT
The DNA here is from genome assembly GCA_966434585.1 of uncultured Gammaproteobacteria bacterium. GTDB lineage: Bacteria > Pseudomonadota > Gammaproteobacteria > Steroidobacterales > Steroidobacteraceae > DATELY01. Next base: position 4,696 of record CBJNAT010000160.1, read on the forward strand.
TCAATTGCACCGCGCGGCGATAACACTCCGCCGCAGCCGCGTGCTCCTGGAGTGCTTGCAACGCAATGCCCCGATTGAAGTGATACTGCGGGACACGCCGGTTGACGTCTATCGCCTGGCGGATCAGCTGCGCAGCGGCCGCGTGCTCGCCCTGCTGATGCGCTGCAACTCCCAGCAAGTGCAACGCATCGGCATGTCGGCTATCCACTGCAAGGATAGTGCGATACAGCGTCTGCGCCTGCTGTAGATGTCCTTTCTGGTGGAGCTCGACTGCGGTTGCGAAGACCTTGTTGAGCTCTTCTTGGGTCGCCGATGTCATGGCGCGAGTATCGATAGGGGCTTTCCTGTGTGTCAAAGCCTTCTTATGCCCGTCGCGGGTGCGGCGTTGTCTCTCAAGATCGGCCCCCCCGCGCCGTTAACTGGCTCAAGGAAGTGACCCATCGATGGAGCGGAAATGAGCGCTAACCCATACGCATCCAAACTCTCGGAATACGCGCAGGTCTCCGCGCATGGCGGTGTCGCGGCTGCCGATCCGCACAAGTTGATCCTCATGCTGATGGACGGTGCGCTGGAACGCCTGGCTGTTGCTCGCGGCTGCATCGTTCGTAAGGAGCTGGTGCAGAAGGCGCAACTCGTCAACCGCGTGGTGAGCATCCTCGGCGAGCTCAAGGCGAGTCTCGATGTGAAAGCCGGCGGCAGGATGGCTACGAATCTGGACGAGCTGTACGACTACATGATTCGTCGTGTGCTGCTCGGGTCCGTACAGAACAAGCCCGAGCCTCTCGAGGAAGTCACGAAGCTGCTGAGCTCGATCCGCGAGGCGTGGATCGCCGTGCCGGGTAAGGCGGCGGGAGCGACGGCTCGATGAGCGACGCCCTCGCAGTGGCCCTGGCTTCGCGCGTCATGGCGGCGACCGAGAAAGTCGTCTCTCAGGCGATGGACGGCGCTTGGAGCGAAGTGCCGCGGACGCTGGAACAGCGTCGCGCGCTGTTGGATGAGTTGAGCGCCCAGGCGACACCCGCCGATCAGGCGTGGCTCATGGCCTTGCAACAAGCCGTCGCCGAATCGGATTCGGCCGTGCAGTCGATGGTGGCTCAGCCTGCGCCTGCAGCCACGGGATCAGAATCGCCTCAGGGCGACTCGTTGCATCTGGCCTTGCGCCGCTCGCTCCTCTCGAAGGACGATTAGCGCGAAGGTTCCGGAGCGCGTCATGTACGAAGGCATCGATACGATCGTCCTCTACGACGAACTCGCCTACGAGGATGTGGCGCCCGTCCAATGGACGGCGTTGGCCAAGGACGCGGCAGCCGGCGCGATGACGACTTATCACGAGCGCAACATTCGCGTGCTGCAGTCGCTGATCGCGCTCGAGCAAAGCGGGCAGCTCGAGAAAGCCGCGGAAGACAATCCCCAGGCCGCCGATATCGCGCGGCTCGATAAGAAAGTGAATCTGCTGCTGGATCTCGTGGGTCACTTGCTCAGTCAGTCGCAGAGGCGACCCGCTGCCGTGCCGGTGCGCTTCAACACGCTGGGCGCATCCTGGCGGAATCCGCAGCCAATTCCTGTCGGCGCGGAAGGCGTGCTCGAAATCTATGTCCGCGAATGCATCCCCGAGCCGCTGCGTCTCGCGGGCCGAGTGGTGCAGTCGGAGGCGAACGGCAAGACGAAGATGCGCTTCACCCCGCTCGGCGATCCGCTCGACGATCTATTGAGCAAACTTGCGTTCCGACGTCATCGGCGCTCGGTCGCGGAGCAGAAGACGCCGCGCAGATGAGTGACTAGAACCGAATGGCACTAGTTAGCTACTTCGAGGGAGATACCGGACAGGATTAACAGGATTAACAGGATGTCAGGAACGGCGAAACGCCTTCATCGAGCCTGCTTTCATCTCACAATCCTGTTAATCCCGTTAATCCTGTCCAATTCTTCCGATCGAGGTAGACGGTTCGTGAGTAGAGCCTCAGCTGATCACTTGTCTATCGAAGCTCAGCATTACCCTTCAATTGCTAATCAGCAAAACTCGCAATCCATCGAGTGCTCTCGCGCGCGCTTTGCGCA
>CBJNAT010000161.1:0-6746 GCA_966434585.1 uncultured Gammaproteobacteria bacterium
GCTCGAAGAGATCGAGCAGGTGTCGAACCAGATTGCGAGCCTCGTGCAGAACATTTCGGCGAGCTCACGCCAGCAGGCGTCCGCTGCGCAGAACATCGCGAAGAACATGCAAGTGCTACGCGAGATCAGCTCGCAGACGGCGGAGAACTCTGCAGCGACGACCAACTCGGTCAGCAAGCTGGCTGAGTTGTCCACGCAGCTGCGGCAATCGATTGCGGGCTTCCGGCTGCCCGATATGGCCTCCGGCGGGACCGCCCTCCTGCAAGAACCCGCGAGCAAGATAGCCACGGGCAGCGCGGCTAAGCCGCACCCCGTGGAGCCCTCCGTCGAGAAGAAGAAGGTGAGCGGTCTGAGCGCTTGAGCGCTGGGCTGATAGCGATGAGCGAAGTGGCCTCTCAGACCTTGCACATTGTCGCGCGCGAGCTCTCCAGCGAGCTCAACGAAGCGCGTGCTGCGCTCGAAACCTTTGGCGAGCAACAAGAGAACCTCGACTTGCTGCGCAAGTGCGGGGAGCGCCTACACAACGCGCATGGCGCGCTGCGTGTCGCGGAGGTGTATGGCGCGGCACTGCTGGCCGAGGAGATGGAGCAGGTCACGCGCTATCTCATCGAGAACTTCGCCGAGAAACGACATCTCGCCGAAGGCCTCGACGCGCTGATGCGCGCGATGGTCCAGTTGCCCACGTATCTGGAGCGAGTGATGAGCGGCGGGCGCGACATGGCGCTCGTATTGCTGCCGCTGCTGAATGATCTTCGTGCCGTCCGCGGCCATGCGTTACTGTCCGAAGGCACGCTGCTGCTCTTGAATCTCACGTCGGACAAGCAGGCTAGTCCCACGCCGTCGCTGCCCGGCGAAGCAGCGATGACCGTTGCGCAGTGGGCGCGCAAGGTACGCACTCGTTTTCAACTGGGCCTGCTTGGCTGGATCAAGGGCGAGCGCATCGAGCAGAACCTCGAAATGCTCTCGCGGGCGGCGGAGAAGCTCGAACAAGTCGCGACGACCCAGCCCGTCTTCCAGTTGTTCTGGGTGGTGGGTGCGGTGCTCGAGGGGCTGCGCGATGACGGGCTCGACGGCAGCGCCTCGGTGAAGCGCTTGCTTGGCCAGGCCGATCGCGAAATCAAACGGCTGTATGAACAAGGTGAGGCACGATACGCCGAAGCGCCCGCGGTTCACCTGCTGAACAACCTCCTCTACTACGTCGCCCGTACTCGCAGTTCCGGGCCGCGTGTGGCCGCGGTTCGCGCATCGTTCCGCCTGAATGAGCTGATCCCAGTCGACGAGCAGGTCGAGGAGGCGCGCGAGAGTCTCGCGGCGCCTTCGGTGAAGCTCATGAAGACCGTGGCCGCCGCGATCAAGGAAGATCTCGCGCGCGTGAAGGACGCGCTCGACATCTTCGTCCGCAAGGGCGCCTCCCAGCCGGAGGAGCTCAATGCGCAGCTCGAGCTATTGAGGAAGATCGGCGACACGCTCGGCGTGCTCGGCTTGGGCGATTTACGAGAGAAAGTGCAGGTCGAAGCCAACGAGCTGCAGGGCATCATCGCCGAGCGCACACCACCGAGCGAAGGCACGCTGTTGCGGATGGCGGCGACGCTGATTCGCATCGAGGACAGCCTCGATGAACAGCTGGTCGGCTTGATTCTGCCGAGTCACGACGAGCCGCGCGCCGAAGACGAGCCGAAGCCGGACAAACAGGACGACGTCGAATTCCGGCAAGTCACCGAAGCCGTGCTACGCGAGTGCATCGTGAACATGGCCCGCATCAAGGAGGCTGTGTCGCAATCGGTCGAGAAGCCGACCGAGACGCACGGGCTCGATCAAGTGCCGCAGTTGATTCGCGGCATCACGGCGGGCTTGCTCATGCTCGGCAAGACGCGTGCGGTCGAAGTGACCGAAGGCATCGCCAGCGCACTCCACAAGTACGTGCGCTTCGACGGCTCGGGTGTCGTTCGCGAAGCGGTGGATCGCCTTGCCGATGCCATCGTCGCGGTCGAGTACTACATGGAGACGCTCCAATCTGGACGCTCCGATCCGTGGTACATGCTCGACAACGCCGAAACGTGTCTGCAATACCTGAACGAAGTCGACGCGAGCCCCACCCTCTCGCCGCTGGGAATGCCCGCAGCCGATCCATTGCGCACGTTGGTCATCGAGCCCATGGCCGCACAGCAGGCTGCTGCGACCCAGGATGAACGCACGGCCGTACTGACGCATGCGCTCGAGCCGCATGAATTGCCGGATTGGAAACCCGAGCCGCCGGCGCAACCGATTGCCGCGGTGGCTGCGCCGAGCGCGGATGTACCGCTGATCGTGAAGCCGGACGTCGATCCTGAGTTCATCGAGCTCTTCATCGAAGAGGCGAAGGACGAGATTGCAAAGCTGCAGCGCCTCTTCCCGTTGTGGGACGACAATCCGCAGGATCAGGAAGCGCTCAAGAACTTGCGCCGCTCATTCCACACGCTGAAAGGCAGCGGTCGCATGGTCGGCGCGCAGCTCATCGGCGATTTCGCGTGGTCCATTGAGAACCTGCTGAACCGCGTCATCAACAAGACGCTCGAACGCTCGCCCGACATGATGGTGGTCATGCGCCAGGCGGTGGCCGCTGTGCCGCAGCTCGTGGAGCAGCTGGAAACCGGCCGGGCCCCTAGCATCGACGTGCTGAAACTGATCGCTCAGGCGAACGACATCGCCGGTGTGCGGCCCGCTGCGGCTGCACCGGTGCCGCCCGTCGCTGTTGTGCAGCCAATACTCGTACCGCCACCCATTCCGGAAACCGCGCTGGATCAAACCGCGCCCACGCTCACGGAGCAGGTGGAGCCGCTGAATCCGACAGTGCGTCATCTGCGCGCGGTCGAAACCTCCAGTACGGGCGACACCTCGTTCAACCGACGTGTGGATGAAGCACTCGCGTCGGTGCCGCGCGAAGCGGAGACGCTTGCGGCCGAGGAAGCACACATCGAGTTGAGCAGCGAGCTCGACGCAGCCAGCGACTCGGAGACAGTCATCGCACCGAGCGAGTCGGCTGACGAATCGATGGATCCGGTGCTGCACGAAATCTTCGCGAAGGAAACGGCCGGGCATCTGGCCGTCATCCGCGAATACATCAAGCATTGCGAGCTGGCCCCTGCGCCTTATCCCGTGACCGAGAATCTGCATCGCGCTTGTCACACGTTGAGCGGCACGGCGAAGACTGCCGGCGCCCGCCAGGGCATCAAGATCGCCGAACCGCTGAATCGTTACGTGCGCAAGCTCTACGACAACTCACTGCCGTTGCCTGCTGCGGGGCTGACGGCACTGCAGGACGCCGTCGCCGCCATCGATGACATCGTCGAGCACATCGATGAGGACACGGGCTATTTCGAGCAGCGCCTCACATTGACGGCGCGGCTTGCGGATCTCGAGCGCGACTTGGACGTCAGCATCGCGGAGCAGACCCAGAACGAGCTGAATCGCGCGGACGCGACGATCCAGTCACTGGCGCTGCAGGAAGAGCCCGCCTTGGGTGCGACGATGCAAATGCCTGCACTCGGCGCGACGACACAACTGCCGGCGCTGGGCGCAACCACGGAGCTGCCCGCGCTGGCTGAAGCCGAAGCCGCGGGCTCAGCCTCACCCGGCGAGCCGCTCGAGCCGAGCCAGCGACTATTCGACGAGGCCGGCGAGGACGTCATTGAACTGCCCGTCACTGACGCTCGCGAATTGGACACGTTCACGCTTCGTGCGCTACGCGAACAGATGGCTGCACAGCTAGGCGTTACCGAGGACGATGATGGCGCCACGCGCAGACAGACTGCGCTGTCCTCGGACGAACATGAACTGAGCCAATCGCAGATCTTGCGCACGCTCACCGGACCGGTCGAGCCGGCGCTCGAGGAAATCGAGCTCTCTTCCGACATTGCCGATGACGAGCCGACGGATACATCGTTGGACTCGGTACCGGAGCTACCGGCGCCCACCGAAGAAGAGATCGTCATCACCGATAGCACCGCGGCCGTACCAGTCCTGTCTGAAGACGAGATTGTGATAGCCGAGGTGGTGACGGCCGATGACGTTGTCGCAGCCGGTGAATTGCCCGAGCTCTCCGAAGTGATTTCACCCGCGCCGGCACTCGAAGAACCGCCTGACGTTCCATCACTCGAAGTCGAAACGTTCCCGCTTGCGACGACGCACTTGCCAGCGGTTGAAAGCGAAGCAGCCCCCGATGAGCTCGAGGACTTCGATCCTGATGTTGCCGCCATCTTCACGGAGGAAGCGACCGAGCTGCTGGACATGGCCGATACCGCGCTCTCTTCCTGGATGCGCGATCGTGCGAACCAGGCACTGGTGTTCGAGCTGAAGCGCGCACTGCACACCCTGAAGGGCGGAGCGCGCATGGCGGGGCTGCGGTCGATGGGCGATTTGAGTCACGAGCTCGAATCCTTCATGCAGGGCGTCGAGTCGGGCATGACACCCGCCGAACCGCAGGTGTTCGAAGCCCTCCAGGCCAGCCTGGATGAGCTGCACCGCATGCGCGACCACGTCGCGAACGGTGAGCGCTGCAAGCCGGCGCACGCGTTGATCGCACGCATCCGTGCCATCGGCCGCGGTGAAACCCCGCCGGCAGAAGCGAGCGAAGCTGCACCCTTACCTGAGCCTGCTCCAGCGATACAGGAAGTGGAGATCGCGCCGTTTGCGACACCGGCGAACGAGGCAGCGATGGAGACCATCGCTGAACTGCCTGCGATGTCGGCGCCCGAAGAAGAACCTGTCGAGGTCGAGTTCGCAGCGCAGGAGTTGGCCGCGGTAGAGGCAGAGATCGAAGCCAATGCCGAGGAGACGGCACAGGAGACTGCGCCCGTCGTATTGCCGCCCGGTCGTGAGCCTCAGCAGCAGCAAGAGCGACAGGAGTTCGCACGTGTCGATGCGGATCTGCTCGATACGCTGCTCAACAACGCGGGCGAAGTGAGCATCTTCCGCTCGCGCCTGGAACAGCAGGTGAGCTCGATCGAGTACAACCTCGCCGAGCTGTCGCGCACGGTCACGCGCTTGAAGGATCAGCTTCGCAAGCTCGAGCTCGAAACCGAAGCGCAGATCCTGCACAAGCATCAGGAAGACACCGGCAGCCGAGCCGATTTCGATCCGCTCGAGCTCGATCGTTACTCCAGCATCCAACAGCTGTCGCGTGCGTTGGCCGAATCCGTGGCCGACGTCGGCAGCATCGACAACCTGCTCGAGAATCTCACGCGCGAAGGGCAGAACTTGTTGCTGCAGCAGTCGCGCGTCGTGACCGAGCTGCAGAACGGGCTCATGCGTACGCGCATGGTGCCGTTCCAGCGCCATGTGCAGCGCCTGAGCCGTCTCGTGCGGCAGGTTGCAGCGGACACCGGCAAGAAAGCGGAGCTGGTGGTCGAAGGCGCGTCCGGCGAGCTCGATCGGCAGGTGCTCGAACGCATGCTGCCCCCGTTCGAACACATGCTGCGAAACTCGGTCGTGCATGGCATCGAGATGCCCGATGAGCGTGCGGCAAAGGGCAAGGCTGAGACAGGCACCATCACCGTCGGCCTGCATCGCGAAGGCTCAGAAGTGGTGATCACACTCGAGGATGACGGTCGCGGCATCGATGTGAATGCCGTGCGCGAGCGCGCGTTGCAGCGTGGACTCGTTCAGCCGGGTCAGGTGCTCACCGATGAAGAAGCCTTGCAGCTCGTGCTCGAGCCGGGCTTCAGCACCGCGAGCACGGTGACGCAACATGCCGGCCGCGGTGTCGGCATGGACGTCGTGGTCAACGAGATCAAGCGCCTCGGCGGCGTGCTGTTCACTGAATCCACAGCAGGCCAGGGCGTGAAGTTCACGATCCGGCTGCCGTTCACGCTTGCCATCACACAGGCGTTGATCGTTCGCGTCGGCGAAGAGCAGTACGCATTGCCGTTGCCGTCCGTGGAAGGGGTGGCGCGCGTGTCGCGCGAAGAGGTGCAGAAGCACCTCGCCGAAGAGACGCCGACGTTCAACTACAGCGGTCAGATCTATCGCTTCCAACACCTGGGTTCATTCATCGGTGCAGGGCCCTCCACGCTGCCCGATGCCGATACGCCGGTCCCGATCGTACTCGTCCGCGCAGGCGAACATTCGACGGCGCTCGTCGCCGATGAGCTCGTGGGCAGCCGCGAGATGGTCGTGAAATCCGTCGGTCCGCAGATCGCCACCATTCGCGGTATCGCCGGCGCGTCGATCCTTGGCGACGGCCGCATCGTCATCATTCTCGATATGGGCGCGCTGGTTCGCTCGGAGTGGCGCTCGCGCGGTCCTGCGGAGACGCAGATCGTGCAGGACCGCCGTGTGTTCGCGCTCGTCGTGGACGATTCGATCACCGTGCGCCGCGTGACGCAGCGTCTGCTGGAACGCAATGGCATGCGCGTAATGACGGCAAAGGACGGCGTCGATGCCTGGGCGCTGCTTCAGGAACAGCTGCCCGACGTCATCCTGCTCGACATCGAAATGCCACGGATGGACGGTTACGAGCTCGCCGCCCAGGTGCGCGGGGATGCGCGCCTCGCCGATGTGCCGATCGTAATGATCACCTCGCGCGTCGGCGAGAAGCATCGTGCACGCGCCATCGAGCTCGGCGTCAACGATTACCTCGGCAAGCCGTACCAGGAGAATCAGCTGCTCGATGCCATCGAGCCGCTGGTCCATCGTAAGAAGCAGAAAGTGTCATGAGCATGCTACGGGCTACAGGCTACTGGTTACGGCCAGAGGGAGTGGGGATGCTT
>CBJNAT010000162.1:0-6699 GCA_966434585.1 uncultured Gammaproteobacteria bacterium
AGCTGGGCGATCTCGATAAGCTCAAAGACCTCACCGCCCAAGCCGAGACCGATCGTGCACAGGCCGCCGCGAAGGAGTTCGTGCGTGCGCTGTATCGGCAGGTACCTGTGCTGGATAGCGGCGCGCGAGGTGCGACCAACACGTTCGTGCAGCGAGGCATTGGCGATGTGCTGCTCGCGTGGGAGAACGAAGCCATCTTGGCGATACACGAGATTGGTCCCGATAAGGTCGAGATCATCAGACCCTCGATGAGCATTTTGGCCGAGCCGCCCGTGGCGCTCGTCGACACCGTGGTGGATCGCAAGGGCACGCGCCGTGTCGCGGAGGCTTATCTGAAGCACCTGTATAGCGACAGCGGTCAGGAGATCGCAGCCAAGCACCACTTCCGACCGCGCAATCCACAAGTACTCGGCCGCTACGCGGAGGACTTTCCCGCCATGCAGTTATTCACCATCGGCGAAGTCTTTGGCGGTTGGGAGCAGGCCCAGCGCACGCACTTCGCTGACCGCGGCGTTTTCGACCAGGTGTATTCGGCGGCACGCTCATGAAAACCACCGGTCGTTTCGTACAACCGAGCATCCTGCCGGGCTTCGGGCTCACGCTCGGCTTCTCGACGTTCTTCCTGTGCGCCATCGTCCTGATCCCGCTCGCCGCGCTCGTGATGCAGACCGCAACGATGGGCTGGGATCAGTTTGTGAGTGTGCTGCTCGATCCGCGCGCCGTAGCGTCGTACAAGCTGACGTTCGGCGCATCGTTCCTTGCTGCGATCATCAACGGCGTCTTCGGGTTCGTGATTGCCTGGACGCTGGTTCGTTATGAGTTTCCCGGCCGAGGACTGATCGATGCGCTGATCGATATGCCCTTTGCGCTGCCAACGGCCGTGTCGGGCATCGCGTTAACCGCCGTCTTCGCGCCGAACGGCTGGATTGGCCAGCATCTGGCGCCGCTCGGCATCAAAGTCGCGTACACGTGGATCGGTGTCGTGGTCGCGCTCACGCTCATCGGTCTGCCCTTCGTCGTGCGCTCCGTGCAGCCCGCTCTGCAGGAGGTGCAGCGCGATCTGGAAGATGCCGCAGAGACGCTCGGCGCCGGACGTTTCCACATCTTCCGCCGCATCGTGCTGCCCGGGATCGTGCCCGCGCTGCTCACCGGCTTCACGCTCGCATTCGCGCGCGGCATCGGGGAGTACGGTTCGGTCATCTTCATCGCCGGCAATCTGCCGATGAAGACGGAGATCACGCCGCTCCTGATCGTCATCAAGCTCGAGCAGTTCGACTACGCGGGTGCTGCGGCTCTAGGCTTCATCATGCTCACGATGTCCTTCGTCATGCTGCTGTCCATCAACTTGCTGCAGGCCTGGGGGCGTCGCCGACACGTGGCGGCGGGACGTTGATGGCGGGTGCAGTGTCATCAGTGACTCAAGCGGAGCTGCGCTCGCGCCCTGGGTACAACACGCTCGCGACCAGGGCGATCCGCTTTGCCTTCATCGCGCTGTCGCTGCTGTTCCTGGCGGCGCTGCTCTTTGCGCCGCTCGCTACGGTGTTCGCCGCCGCGTTCGCGAAGGGCTGGAGCATGTACCTGCAGAGCTTCGGCGACTCGGACACGGCGGCTGCGATTCGCCTCACCCTCACGACGGCAGCCATCGTGGTGCCTCTGAATACGGTCTTCGGCATCGCGGCGGCCTGGGCGATCGCGAAGTTCGAGTTCAAGGGCAAGAGCATGTTGATTACCTTGATCGACCTGCCGTTTGCCGTCTCACCCGTGATATCCGGTCTGATCTACGTGCTCTTGTTCGGCATGCAGGGCTGGTTCGGTCACTGGCTGCAGGAGCGCGACATCAGCATCGTGTTTGCATTTCCCGGGATCGTGCTGGCGACCATGTTCGTTACCTTCCCCTATGTTGCACGCGAGCTGATTCCGTTGATGCAACAGCTCGGCAACGATGAAGAGGAAGCGGCGATCACGCTGGGTGCCGGCGGGCTCATGACGTTCTTCCGCGTCACGCTGCCGAAGATCAAGTGGGGTCTCGTGTACGGCGTCATCCTGTGCAACGCACGCGCCATGGGTGAATTCGGCGCCGTCTCGGTAGTCTCAGGTCATATCCGCGGTCTGACCACCACGATGCCGTTGCACGTGGAAATTCTGTACAACGAGTACAACTTCGTTGGCGCGTTCGCGGTGGCTTCGATGCTGACGCTCCTCGCGGTGGCGACGCTCGTCATCAAGACGCTCGTCGAATGGCGCACGGGATACCAACGACACTAAGCCATGTTGGAACGCATCGAGCCCTGGCTCGAAAAAATTCGCATCGATCTGTCGAAGGCGCGGCTCGCGTGGTGGCTCGCGGGTATCAACACGATCATGGTGCTGCTCGTCGTGACGGGCACCTCGTGGTATGGCATCCGCTTGCTGCGCGATATGGCAGATGCTCAGGGCGAGGCTCGTGTGCAGCTAGCCGGGGCCATGGCCCGCGAGGAATTGCGCCGCTATGGCGAAGATGCACTGACGATTGCCCGCGGCGTCGCCGCAACGCCCACGTTGCCACGGCTGTTGCGCCAGGCACAGCCTGCGAACCTCGAACTGACGCTACGACGCACTTGCGTGAAGCCGCCGTATGCCGCTTGCGCGGTGTTCGATGGCGACCGCCTCGTGGCGCAGGCCGGCATGCAACTGCCGTGGGTCGAGATCTCCACCGCAGCCGCGGAACAGGGCGAGCGGTTCCTCGCCGTTCCTGCCGAGACCCTCGCACCACTGCTCGGTGCGGAAACGCATCTGCCCGGTAACAAGGAGCAGCACGTGTACGTGGTGCGCTTGCTGGGGCACGACATCGATCAGTTGCTGACAGAGCGGACGGGTGTGCCCATCAGCATGTTGAGCTATCGCATCTTCGCGAGCGCTCCGGTCGATGCCTTCACACGACTGCATTCGGCGGGTCTGTCCGATGGCAATTCGGCCGTGATGCGCATCAAAGAACGCGATCTGTACGCCGCGAGCTTCCCCGTGTTCGCTTCGACGGGTGAGGCAATCGCACTGATCGAAGCGCGCCTCGAAGCCGGCGAGATCGACGCGGCGGTCGGCGGGCTGATCAAGCGCCTGCTCATCAGCGCGATCGTGCTCGCGGCACTCGCGGTGCTCGCCGGCGTGTTGCTCGGTCAGCATGTGGCAGGCCCAGTGGATGAGCTGACGGAAGCAGCAGAGCGTCTCGGGCGCGGCGACTTTTCCACCTCCATTCCCACCGGCGGCACCGCCGAGGTCGGCAAGCTCGCCCGCACCATGGAAGACATGCGCAACAACCTGGTCGACGTCACGAGCACTTTGCGCCGTAGCGAAGCGGAAGCGCAGGCCGTGCTGGCGGGCGTCGTGGAAGGCGTGTTCGCCGTCGATAAGTCGCGCGTCATCCGCTACCTCAACCCGCAAGCCGCTCGTCTGTTGAACGTCACCGCCGAGCAGGCGATCGGCCGGTTCTGTGGCGATGTGCTGCGACCCTGCAATGCCGAGGACGGTCAGCGACTTTGCGATGTGCGCTGCCCGATTCTCCAGGCGCGAGCGGAAAGCAGCTCGCAACAGACAGAGCTGCTCAACGTGCGCGAAGGCGCACCGCGCACCACGATCATCACCAGTGCAGCGCCGGTCGATAACCTTCAGGTACAGGTGATTCGGGATGAAACCGAGCTCGAAGGCGTGCGTCGTGCGCGCGACTCGGTTCTTGCCAACATTTCGCACGAATTTCGCACGCCACTCGCGGCGCAGCTTGCGTCCATCGAGCTGCTCCGGGATGGCTTGACGACGCTGCCGGCGGAGCAACAGAAAGACCTCGTGCTGTCGCTCGAGCGCGGCACGCTGCGTCTGACGCGGCTCATCGATAATCTGCTCGAGAGCGTGCGAATCGAGTCCGGGCAGCTCGCGATCCGGCATCAGAGCGTGGTGCTGAACGAGGTCGTCGAGGATGCCAACGCACTGGTCGGCGCATTGCTCATGCAGCGACGTCAGCATCTCGAGATCGAGATACCCGAGGGGTTGAAGTTCGTGGGCGATGGCCCGCGCCTCACGCAAGTGTTCGTGAACCTGCTGGCGAACTCGAGCAAGTTCGCGCCGGACGGTTCGACCGTGCGCATCGGTGCGCGCGAAGAAGCGAACGCGCATGTGATGTGGGTCGAAGACCAAGGTCCGGGTGTGCCCGGCGCCGAGTCGGACAGCATCTTCGAGCGCTTCAACCGCGGCGCCGAGCAGGAACCCGAGCCCGGCGGACTGGGACTTGGTCTGTGGATCGTGAAGAGCATCATCGATCGGCACGGAGGCAACATCCGCGCGGAACGGACGTCGGCGGGGACGACGCGGTTCTTCATTACGCTGCCGAAGGTGTTGGAGGAAGTGGAGGAGAGGTTGTAGATAACAGCTCGCTAGTCGGCTAGTCGGCTAGCCAGATTGGCACTCTTACTCTGGCTAGCTGACTAGCCGACTAGCGACTGCTTTTTTTCCGACCTGGCAGAGCCGACTCTTATGAAAATCCTCTCCGCCGACGACGACAAAGATCTGCTCGCGCTGATTGCCTTCACGCTCTCGCAGGCGGGTTATCTCGTCGTGAAAGCGCACGATGGCCCAAGCGCCATTCGCTTGTTCGATGCGGAAGCGCCTGATCTCGTCATCCTCGACATCAACATGCCGGGTGCGAGCGGCTTCCAGGTCTGCGCAACCGTGCGAGCGAAGTCACGTGTACCCGTGATGATGCTGACGGTACGCGGCGAAGAGGAAGATCTGGTCAAAGCGCTCGAGCTCGGCGCCGATGATTACCTTTCCAAGCCCTTCAGTCCGCGCACACTGCTTGCGCGCGTCAAAGCGCTGCTGCGTCGAGCCGGCATGGAGAACAACGCTCCTCTCGCGGCCGGCCGCGTGCAGCTCGACGTTGAAGAGCACACGGTGCAGATCGGCACGAAGGAACCCGTGCGCGTCACGAAACTGGAATTGCGCCTGCTGCAGATGCTCGTCGCCAACGCAGGCCACACCGTCAGCTCCGATCGCTTGCTGATGCAGGTGTGGGGTCACAAGGGCGCGGGCGATCGCCAGCTCTTGAAGCAGCTCGTACATCGTCTACGCCAGAAGATCGAAGTGGATCCGGCGCAGCCGCAAATGCTGCAAACCGTGGCGGGCGCCGGTTACAAGCTCATCGTCGAGTAAGGCTACGGGCTACAGGCTACGGGCTATTGCCAGAGAAGAGCGCGCACATCATCTTGCCGTAGCCCGTAGCTGTGCGCTGCATCGCACACGCACGCACTTATCGTCGCTTTGCGGGCGCGAACGCGTTACAACTGTGGTGGGCGCGGATGCGGCACGACGATGCCGCTCGAGGAGGCGTTCGGTGGAAAACTATCGGGTTGGGGAGTGTTACTACCGGCTGCATTATCGGGAAGGGGTGCTGATGTATCCCATCGTGGATACGTTCGTGTTCCTGGGCATGAACCTGTCCGACGATGAAGAGGAGACGTGGTACTTCCAGGATCCCGTTTCCTACGACCGGACAGGCCCCGTCACGGAGAGCGGGGACGAGAATGCATCCGTGTTCTCGTTCAAAGCGCACGAGCTCGAAGCCATTCTCGGTCTGCACTCGCTCACCGAGCAGCTGATCGCGGCATTGAAGCGCCAGTACGGTCAGAGCTGAACGCTGATTTCGCGGCCGCAAACAGCGCACGCTGTCGCAGTTTCCCGCCGCCCTTGCTTCTACACTTTTCTCAAGGCCCGACACGACTCCACGGGCCGATCCACTGAGGAGGGATCATGCACGTCGTGCTGGCCGCGATCACTGCCGTCGCCGGTTTGTTGTGGGCGCTGAGCTCGCTGCAACGCTCCGGCTTCGACCTGAACTCGCTGAATCCCTTTTCGGCGTATCGCCGCTGGCAGTGGCGCAAGGCGCACGGCGGCAAACCACTCTACAAACTCGACTCCACCATGGACGTTGCCGCTGTGCTGCTGGTGGGTGTCGTGAAGGCGACGGGCGAAATGAGCGCGCAACAGAAGCATGCGCTCATGAATACGTTTCAGCGCGAGTTCGAAATCACGAGAGACCAAGCTGCCGACCTGCTGGTCGCCGGCTCGCATTTGCTGCGCGATCAGATTTATGTCGTCGATGACTTGCAGAAGGTGCTGTCTCGCACACAGGACAAATTCACACCCGAGCAGGTCGCCTCGCTTCTGCGAATGATGCGAGCGCTGGCTGTGCAGGATGCCGCCATGAATCACGAGCAGCGCAAGCTCATCGACGCGACCGAACAGTTTTTTGCACAGCGTGCGGCGGGTGTACGGCGCTGGGCGTGACGCCTGTAGCCGGGCGCATGACGAGCTACGCCTTTCGAATGGCGTTCAGCCCCTCGATGTGGTGTGCTCCGGCTGAATCTTGAAGATCACTCGAACTTCGCCGGGCTGGCGAAACGCGTACTTGTCCTGGCCCGTGTACTTCTTTGCCAGCTTGTCGATGTGCGCATCGGCGCCGTCGTGGGTTCGCTCGACCACCCTGCCGCGCACTTCCAAATAGCGAAAGGGATTGTCCGGATCGGTGATCGAGATGGCTACTCGACCGTCGCGCTGCAGATTACGATCCTTCTGCCGCTTTTCGGCCGTGTTGAACAGCACATGACCGCCGTCGAAATCGATCCAGACCGGCGTGACTTGCGGCGAGCCGTCCTTCATCAGCGTGACAAAGTGGGC
>CBJNAT010000163.1:0-6699 GCA_966434585.1 uncultured Gammaproteobacteria bacterium
CGGACGATGTGCGCGACATCCGTACGCTGCTGCAGAAGCAGGTCGAGACCGGCTGCAGCACATTGAACCATCGTTATCGCATCCGCTCGCCCGGTGGCATGCCGCGTCAGTTCCAGATGCACACGCGCGCGATCCTCGATGACAAGGGTCGCACTAAATGCATCCTCGGCATGACACGCGACATCACCAACGAGATTCAGACCACCGAGCTGTTGCAACGTCAGGCGGAGCAAGAGCGCACGTTGCTCGAGCGCTTGAGCATTGCGGCCAAGAGCGCCGGGCTGCATTGTTGGCAATACGACCCGCGCAGCGGCGAGTTCCTGTGGAGCGAGAACTGCACCGTCGAGCTCGGCGAGCAATGCGACCCGCAAAGCTTGGATGAAGTGCGTGAGCGTGTCTTCCGCACGGTGCATCCCGACGATTCCGAAAGAGTCAGCAGCATGGTCAGGCGCAGCTTCGCTGAGCGAACCGATCTGGCCGTGCAGTTTCGCCGCATTCGGCCGGATGGCTCGATTCGCCACTTTCAGATGCACGGCCGAGTGATCTGCGATGCCCATGGCAGGCCCATGCACACCATCGGCGCAACGATGGACATCACCGAAGCCATGGAATCCGCCGCGCGGCTGCAAGGACAGGCAGAACAACTGCGCGAATTCAAACGACGTCTGGAACGTGCCGCGCTCTTCAGCCAGGAAGGTCATTGGGAAGTGGAGCTTGCGACCCACGACCGGGAAGTGGGGTTTGCGAACAGCAAGCACTGGGTCTCCGATGGTTATCGTACATTGCTTGGCTACGGTGCTGAGATCGACTTCAGCAGCCAGGAGTGTTATCGCGCCATCGTTCACCCCGACGACTACGCCGAGCAGCTGGTCATCGTGGAGCGATGTATCGATACGGCACAGCCGTTTCAACACAATATCCGCATGCGCCATGCAAACGGCGACTGGCGCTGGATGCAGGTGCTCGGCAATGTCGAGCGGGACGAGCACGGTGTCGCCGTGCGGATATCCGGCGCGCTGCGCGATGTGCACGAGCAGATACTGATGGAGAATCAGCTGCGCGAGGCGCACGAGCGCTTTGCGCGCGCCGTTCGCGGCACGCAGGACGGGCTATGGGAAAACGACGTGCGCACGGAGCAACTGTGGCTTGCACCACGCATTGCAGAGATATTGGAGTTCACCCCGGCTGAAGTTGCGCAGTGGGACTGGGACACGCTGACACAGCGCTACCATCCCGATGACATGCGCGAGATCGTGGCTTCTCGCAAGCGTGCCGAGGAGCATCGCGAAAGCATCGATGTCGAACACCGCGTGCTGACGAAGTCCGGACGGTGGATCTGGGTCCGCGTGCGAGCGACTCCGGAACTCGACGCGAACGGGAACGTCTTCCGCGTCTCCGGCTCGATGCAAGACGTCACCGAGGCGCATCAGGCGCGCGAAGAACTGATTAAAGCAACCGAAGAGGCACAGGCGGCGAGCCGCGCGAAGAGCGAGTTCCTGGCCAATGTCAGCCACGAGATCCGCACGCCGATGAACGGCATCATCGGCATGACCGGTCTGCTGCTCGACACGCCGCTCGATCGCACACAGCGCGAATTTGCCGAAACGGTCCGCAGCAGCGCCGATGCCTTGCTCAGCATCATCAACGACATCCTGGACTTCTCCAAGATCGAAGCAGGCAAGCTCGACATCGAAACCATTGAGATGGACTTACGCGCCAACGTCGAGGACGTGGGCAGCATGATGGGATTTCAAGCGGCGGCGAAGCGGCTCGAGCTGATCGTCAACGTCCATGCGGATGTGCCCGAGCGGGTCATCGGCGATCCGCAGCGCATTCGACAGTGCCTCATCAACCTGGTTGGCAATGCCATCAAGTTCACGCGCGAGGGAGAGATCGTCATCGACGTGCATACCGTGGGCACGCATGACTCCAAGGCGCTGGTGAACTTCGAGGTGCGCGACACCGGGATCGGAATCGGTCCTGAGGCGTTGCGCACCTTGTTTCAACCGTTCGTGCAGGCCGACTCCTCGACGACGCGTCAGTTCGGCGGCACCGGCCTGGGACTATCGATCGTGAAGCGCCTGACGGAGCTCATGGGCGGGCAGGTCGGCGTAGCCAGCGAACCAGGCAAAGGCTCCGTCTTCTCCTTCACACTGCCGCTGGAGCCTGCAATCGCAACGCAGGCGCAGTCCGTCAGCAAGCCGGTCGATCCGCTTGGCCGGCGCGTCCTCATCGTCGATGACAACGCCACGAATCGCCGTGTGCTGGCGGGTCAGCTCGCACATCGCGGGTACGACGTCGCACAGGCCGAGAACGGCCACGCGGCGCTATCCGCCATGGGTCTCGCGCTCGCTGCCCATCGACCGTTCGATGTCGTGCTCGTCGATTATCAGATGCCGGAGATGGACGGCACCACGCTCGGCGAACGCATCAACACCGACCCGCACCTCTCGCATGCACGTGTCGTGATGCTCACATCGGTCGATCGACATGGCGACATCGACCGATTGGCCGCGCTCGGCTTTGCCGCTTACCTCACCAAGCCAGTGCGCGCGCGCGAGCTGTTCCGCTGTCTGGATAAAGTGCTGTCGCGCGATGCACACGAGTGGCACGTGCAAACGCAGCCGTTGATCACGCGAGGATCCTTGCAGGAGCTCAGCATGACTCGAACCAGTGGCGGCACCGTGCTGCTGGTCGAAGACAACCCGGTCAATCAGAAAGTGGCGCAACGTTTCCTCGAGCGCCTCAACTGCACGGTCGTCACGGCGAACGACGGCGCCGAGGCTGTCGAGTTCTTCAAGTCAGGCAAGTTCTCGCTGGTCTTGATGGATCTGCAGATGCCGGTGATGGACGGCTTCACGGCCACTCGCCACATGCGTGAGCTGGAGAATCCGCGCGCTCGCACCCCGATCGTCGCGCTGACGGCGAATGCCATGACGATGCAGATGGATCGGTGTCTGCTCGCTGGAATGGACGACTTCCTGACGAAGCCGCTCGACATCGAACGCTTGTGGGAGATCGGGGAGCGGTATTGTGCCGAGCGGGTGTCCGATGTCGCCGCGGAGTCATCGTCCAAGGGCTCCAGGGAGACCGATCATCCGGTCGCTGTCATCGATGTCTCGCGACTCGATGCGGTCACCGAAGGGGATGCGGCGTTCGCGCGCGAGCTGGTGGAAGCCTACGTTCATAGCGCGCGAGAGACATTTGCAGAGATTGAGCAGTGCCTAGATCGGGATGAGCGGTCGCAGCTCGCACGCGCAGCTCACCGTCTGAAGGGCGCCAGCGCGAACATCTACGCCGCGCAGACCCAGCGCGCATGCGCGCGGCTCGAAGCGGAAGCGGAAACACTGAGCGCTGCGGACCTGAAACAGTGCGTCGAGCAGCTGGCTGCCTGCATTGAGCGGACCGTATCTGAGCTCCAGCAGCTGCTGCAGCGAGATAAGCCGGCCGCTTGAGGCGCTGCAGCCCGTTTCAACGCAGCAGCGTATCCACGTAGCCTGCACCGATACCGACGCGCTCGTAGTGCTCTCGAGCTTGTGCGATGTAGTCGAACACGTCGTACTGACCCACAGCCTGCCCCGCTTCGTCCAACCAGATCAGCGGGCCCTGCACTACGAAGAAGACCCGCATGGGCTCACCGCTCTCATACGCAACCAACGTATGACTCTCACCGGGCGCTTCATAGACGAAGTCGCCAGCCGTCGCAGTCCAGTCGTGCTCGAGATAGCCCCACTTGCCGGAGACGGTGAACGCGAACACTTGATGTGGGTGGTAATGGCGATTGACGAGACCGGCGCCCTTTGCCATGAGAATGTCCGCCCACATGTTTCGCGCAGGGGAAATCCACAACGGCATCGAGCCGACCGTCTCGGTGAACGGCACGAAATAGCGCTCGTCCGCCTGCGGCGCTTTCGCTCGATAGATCTCCGGTCGCGCGCCGGGCTTGAACACGTTCTCGATGGCTTTGAGATCTCGCCAGAACTCGGTGCTCGCACGTTCGGGCATGGCCCTATCTCCTCTGTACGAGCACCGACTTTGAACCGCAGCCGACCGCACCACAACACCGCGCGCACCGAGTGCACGGATGGACGCAAGCTACTGCACTCCGCGTCGATCGGGGATCAGCACAAGGCTCGCGTCGGCCATTTGTAAGTTAGCTTTTCGCCCGCGGCGCGCTGCATACTTTCGCGGCGCAATGGCCTGCTGGAGCAAGCGGATGCAATTCACCGAGACCGACTATCTTCGCTATATCGACGCATTCAATGCTCGGGATTACGCAACCCTGGAGACCTTCTTCGCGGACGATTTCGCCCTGGAAAACGCCGGCTTCAAAGTCGCGGGAAAACCCGCCTTCCGCGCCTTCTATGCGTTCTTTCATAGCTACTTCCGTGAGACGGTAACGTTCAAAGGGTTTTATCCCGGCGCCGCGGGCTTCGTCGCCAACGTCGTGATCCGCTTCGAAGGATTGCGAGATCTCACGCCGGAGATCCTGCAGGAAAAAGGCTACCCAGGTATGACTCCCGTGAAGCAAGGCAGCGTGGTCGATATCGAGTTCCTGATCCTCTATGTCTTGAATGCAGCCGGGCTCATCCAGCACATCAAAGGAGCCGTCTGGATCCCAGCGGCGAATGCGTAGGGGCCCGTGCCCGCGCAGGACTTACGAAACGCAATCGCAACCATGCGCCCGCTTTGCTAACCGTTTCTGTTAGCGTCTGGCGTCCTAGCTGGCCCGCGTTGGTGCGCTCGCAATGGTTCGAATGCTCGTGTGCGATCTGGATGGAACCTTACTCCTGAGCGGCAAGCCCTTCGATGGGCGTGACGTGGAGATGCTGCATGCGTTGGGCGCCCGTGATGTCGTGCGCGTCATTGCAACCGGGCGTGCACTCGCCACGGCGCGAAAAGTAATTCCTCCGGAGTTCCCGATCGACTATTTGATTTTTTCATCCGGCGCCGGAATTCTCGATTGGCGTTCGCAAGCGCTACTGGTCTCTCATGCGTTGCAGCCTGACCAAACGCAACGTGCTTCGGAAGTATTCGTCGCACACGACCTCGACTTTATGGTCCATGCACCCATCCCTGAGCAGCACATCTGCCACTTTCATCGCAGTAGCAAACCCAACGCGGATTTTGAGCGCCGGCTGGCGCGATACGCGAGCGATGGGCGCGTGCTCGAGTGGGCTCAGGTGCGCATGTCAGCAAGCCAGCTGCTCGCCGTATCCCCGCTCGGCGATCCGACGGAACCCTTCGAGACGCTGTGCCGCGAGCTCCCGGGCTTGAGTGTGATTCGTGCGACTTCCCCGCTCGACGGACACAGCATGTGGATCGAGGCATTCGCGCCCGAAGTATCCAAGTCGCAGGCTGCTGCCTGGATTGCGCAAACGCGGGGGATTCCGGCAGAAGAGTCGTGGGCAATCGGCAATGACTACAACGACTGGGACCTGTTGCGCTGGGCTGGGCGTGCTGCAGTGGTGCACGGATCACCTGCAGTGCTGCGCGAAGAATTCACTGATGTGAGCTCGCTTTCAGCGTGGCTCGAGAGTTCATGATTGCGTCGGGTAGGACGCTCGGAGCCAACTCCACCAGCATGTTCATCGATCCATCGCACGATCCGTCGACAGCAGCTTACATCGCCCAAATCTACACGCGACGAATGAAGTTCACCGACAAGCGTCCCTCTTCGTGTCGCTGACTTCTGTGCAGCGCGTAGTGTTTGTCGGTGTGACTAATAAGCGACTTCAGCCCCTAATGGAAACAGAACGGCGCTAGCGCGTTTGGCTACCGACAATGAGCTCCCCTACGGCACGGAGGAATCCACTATGGCCGTTCACGCCCATGCGATTCGCGCGCGAGCAGTATCTTGCCAGCAGGAGCAAGAGCAGAACGCCGTTGCGCGAGAAACTACCGATTTCTCCTCCGATCTCGTATTAGGTGACAAAGATCGGGCACGACAGATCCACCTCAATCAGTTTCTCCGCGAGGTAGCTTCCCGGGAACACGTGAGCTTCATGCAAGAGCGCGAACAAAAGCGCGAGCAGCGGCACTGAGTCAACCGCGCGGCGTGCAGGGATACACTCAGCGCACACACGAATGCCGCTGGACAGCGTGCCGCCGCATTAGAACATCGTGTTGTCGTTGGCCGACTCGCTGGGAACCGGCTGTACGACATCCCAGTGCTCCACTACTTTGCAACCGTCCACCCGCAGAATGTCGACGACAGCAATGCCACGATCTTCGGCTGAGAAGCGACCATGCGCGTGCACCGCGACCAGCGCGCCATCCGCAATGACGCGTTTGATGGAATAGCTGAGCTGTGGGTGCTGGGCGAAGAATGGCTCCAGGAAGGCGATGGCCGCATCGCGACCGGTCGCAGCGTGAGGATTGTGCTGGATGTAATCGGGAACCACCCACGTTTCGAATGCCTCCCGCACTTTCTTCTCGACATAGAACTGCGTCATGAACCGCGTGACCACTTCCTTTGGCGTCAGGGCGCATGATTCCGCATACGAGGGTCTTGCCAGAACACAGAGCATCGACGCAGCAAGCACGCGCAAAGAGCGACTCATGGCGACTCCTAATGGGCTGTATGTTGATCTGCCGACTTTCCACAACAGTACTGGATCGCTGATCGGGCTGGGGGGCTCAGTTCCGCACAGCTGCTTTCACTTGAATTCATCGGCCAAGATGTCGGTCCGGAGTCAG
>CBJNAT010000164.1:0-6677 GCA_966434585.1 uncultured Gammaproteobacteria bacterium
GGCTGCGCGAGCGCGACTGGAGACACGTCGTTCGTTGCGGCTGTCGCAATTTGAGCAGGCACAGCGTTGTCGCATGTTCCGGCTGCCGGATGAGTCGGTGTCGCACATCCCTGCACGAGAGCAGCTGCGCTGATGACAGCCAGGGACATCAATCGATTCACCTGAATTTCCTCGCTTAAAAAAGTGCGTTGAGAAGAGAGCTACGGTACTGGGGTACGGGGGTCCGCTCCCATGCTCCGTAGTTCCACGTAATCATTACACGCAGGCTGCCGCCGATGAGATCAGGCGGATTCGCAACGTCGGCTCATCGAACACGGCCGTGAACTTGCGAGGCGCACTCGGGAGAAGCCATCGGACACTCCTTCGCACCCATACAGGGGAAGACGGATCTCGAGCGCAACACCCTCCACCTGGGCTAGTTAGTAAAGCTCGTGAGTCCTTGGGACCCGCGCATCGAGGCTTGGGTCGGCAAGCCTGCCTGCTTCCAGGCTTCCAGTCCGCCGCGGTACCAAAGCACATTGGTGTACCCGGCATGGATGGCCCGCAACGAGGCGTTGTACGACAGCCAACACTCGCGCGAGAGGCAGTAGAAGATCACCGCTACATCCTTCCTGCCGTTCGTCTGTTGCTGCAGCCAGTGAACGAGCTGCTGTTGTGTTGGGTCGTTGAAGGATCCAGCGGCAGCGGCCCAAACCGCCGGTAGGGCCTCTGGAAGCATTTCGCTGCCGCCTAGCGCATCGACCAACACGAACGGCACGGGATGTTTTTCGAGCAACTCAACGAGGCCTTTGGTCGTAACGACCTGGCCACCTGGAATCTTGTTGGGTGTCGGCCCATGCATCTGTCCGCCATGCAGCTGGCTCGTTGCCGGAACGCGCAAGTCCTCTCGCACGTATGCCATCAATTGGTCGAGAGCTACGCCGCGCGCGGGCTGTTTCGGTAGGCGAGCCGATTGCTGCCGAACGCCTCCCTGTTGTGCGCCGCCATTGGACTGCTGACACAGATACTGAACAGGACCGGGGCCGTGCGGATTGACCACCATCAGCAACTGAGAGCCTTGAACGATCATCTGCGCGCGGAAGCGCTCGTTGTTCACGAGGTCCACGAAGTCCGCGAAGCCGTTTTCGCCGGTGAACGAGTAGCGCGCCGTCGCTGAAACCAGTGATCCCTGGTAGTAGTAGTTCACCTCTCCCGTAGAGATCGCCCCGCCAAACTGGCCCGAACTCGGATCCATGAAGACTCCTGCCGGAGTCACGGCCTGAACCTCGGCGGTGAGCTGCGCCGGTGCGCCTCCGAGATCGCATGTGTAACTGAGAATGGTGGTCTGCTGCGCCTGAAGCGGTGCTGCGAAACCCAGCAACCCTGTCGCGATCAGAATGTACTCGTGTCTCGTGCTCATGCATCTTCCCCCGCGGCATGACGAGCATCTTTTGTCGCGACGGTATCACCCGAGACCCCGCAAGATCCACTTGAGCTCTTCTGATGATGATTGGCTTGCGCCAATGGACTCGGGCAAGATCGGGCCCGCAGCGCGCAATTTCAGGAGGTGCTGCGCATGCCGACGCTCAGGCTCAGCCAGTTGCTGCTAGATCTCTACTCGTGTCCGACCGAACAGGGCCGATGGCCGGTCGTGCTCGACCAGCTCTGCCGCATGCTAGACGTATCCAGCGCGGTGATTCAGATCCTCCTGCCCGGCGATGTACGCCTGCGTTGCCGCTGGATGGTTCGAGATTCGAGGTCGGAGGCAGCTCGAGCGCTGCACGACCGGTACTTATCGGATGCCGTGAATCCGCGAATGCTCGTGCAGCGGCCACGATTCAGCGCAGAGGAAGGTATTTTTCGGGATTCGGACTTCTTTGCACCGAACGATCCGCGCTTGGCCGATTTGCAGCAACGGCTGGCGGCAACGGGTCTCGGCCACCACATCAGTGCCCAAGTGCGCATGTCGGGGGGTGAGGAGCTAGCCCTGGTGCTGCATCGCGGTGCAGAGAGTGCCCGGGACTTCACCAAACGCGAAGAGCGGCTGGCGCTCGAAGTGATGCCTCACCTGCGGCAGGCGGTACAACTCACTCGCGCGCTGTTCGATACACAGAAGCAAGTTTGCTACCTGCAGGACGCCCTGAACAGCTTTGAACTCGGGCTCTCGATATGTAGCACGGACGGTTCCTCATGCTGGATGAACCAAGCGGCGGAACACTTGTTGGTGCAACGCGGGGTGCTGTGGTTGAACAGCGACCGTCAGCTCATCACGCGGTCGGTCAAGGAAACCCTGAGACTGCGCGAGATGATCGCGAGCGCCGCGCGAGACGAGTCGGACGATCCACACGTTCTGGTGCTGCGAGACAACAGTGGGGATGCGCTGCAGGTGAGATGCCATGCGTTGCCTCATGAACCCTCGGTCGCCACACGCGATCTCGACGCTCAGCGAAGAGTGCTCGTCATTTTGCGCGATCCCAACAGTGACAGCAGCCTGCCGCCAGACATGCTCAGAAAGCTGTTCGGATTGTCCCCGGCCGAATCCCGGCTCGCGGCAGCGCTGTGCGTCGGATCGACGCTCAACGAGTATGCGATGCAAGCCGGAGTGGCCATCGGAACCGCTCGCTATCAGCTGAAACAAGTCATGGCGAAGACGCAGGTGAGCAAACAGTCGCAGCTCGTACTGCGACTGTGCACTTCTGTCATCTCCGGCATGCGCAACTAGAAATCCAAACCCACTCGCAGGCCGTACTCGCGAGGCGCACCGTAAAACTCGTTACGCGAGGCCGAGGCATGGCCGCTGACGTAATCCTTGTCCGCCAGGTTCGTGCCATAAGCAGTGACGTGCCACTCGCCCCTGCGGAACATCAGCAAGGCCGATAGCAGTCCATGCGCTGATAGCAGGCGCCGAGTATCCAGTCGAAGCGTCCCGCGGTCGGCGAGATGAGATTGATCTCCTGGCTGTATTGTTTTTCGCCGGCGAAATAATCCCATTGCACATCGCCGCCAACTGTCACGTCCGCTGTCGATCCGTCCAGATCATCGAGGCTGAAGATGCGCTTGTGCGCGCGGTGGGACGTGTTCGCATCGAAGCTCAACGTGCGAATGTCACCCACACGGTAGCTCTCGAACGCCGTGCCTGGGATGGGCCGATAGGCGTAACTACCGGATCGTTCAGTGCGAATGATCAGCGCGCCAACCAATTTGAGGCCGCTGAGAAGAAGGCTTGAGTCTCTTCGTGCGCCGTGTCGATGTCAGACGGGAAATAGCTGAGCTTGACGATCACGGTGCGTGTGCTCGGATTGACGTAGATGTATTGGCCTTGCAGGCCTATTGCCTGGTACGACTTCGAATCCGGCGCAATCCACCATTGATAGCCGTAACCCTGGCCAGGACCGCCAGCTGGACGCGAGGAGTCGTGCACCCAGTCCGCCGGAATGATCTGGCGCCCGTTGCCTTTGCCGTCGCCCAACATCATCAGTCCGATCCGTGCGAAGTCCCGTAACGTCGCATTGAAACCTGCTCCGCTGAACTCGCGGCCCACACCCGGCTCACCATCCATGATGAAGAAGCCGTCCTGCTCCGCGCCGAGGGGTTCCCACAGGCGTCGCGCGGCGTACGCCGCGAGCGTGCCGCCGCTGACGCGCTCGAGCAGCCAGCCGAGCACCGCGGTGTCGATGGTCTTGTATTGGAAGACCTCTCCGGGTCGATGGGCACGCTTGATCGTCCGCGCCGCATCGGCGAAGCGAACCACGTTGGTGACCAACGCCTGCTCATGATTGCGAGCAGCGATTCCGGCGTTCGCGAAGTCATAGCGCTCCTCGTAGTCCACGCCGGAGCGCATTTGCAGCACCTGCTTGATCGTCACACCCTCGTAGCCGCCTTTTTGCAGTTCGGGTAGATACTTCGAGATCGGCTCATCGAGCGACTTGATGAACCCGTCCTGCAGTGCGCAGCCGACCAACAGCCCGACGATCGACTTGGTCATGGACCAGCCGATGAATCGAGTCGACTCCTTGGTGTTGTTGCGGTAGATCTCCGCAACGATCTGACCCTCTTTGATGATGAGCAAAGCGTTGGTATACGTGCGGTCGAGGAACTGCTCGGGCGTGTACTCGTGACCTTGGTACGAGTATTTGAAGTCCAACGATCGATCCGATCGAGGCAAGGACCACACCGACCCCGATCGCGGCACGGTCCGGATCGTGAAGATCTCGTCCATGTTGTGGAAGGTGAGCGTATTGACCTCGGGCTCGAGCATGGTCCGTCGCAGCTGCTGAATGGCCACGGGCACCTTCGAGGCAGGCAAGTTCGGGTCGGGAGCCGGCGCGGGATATGCGAACAGCATGGCTGGGAGGAAGAACAGCAAAGAGGCCAAGCGTCGGGGTGGTGGACTGCGATACCTGGTTCGGTTGCCACTGCGCATTGCGGTGCTCACTGCATCCCTCTGTTCTGAAGCCGTTCGCTACAGCGGTCGCTTTGAAGGGAATCTATGGAATGAAGCTCAGGGCGCTCATCTCCCATTTAGGGGATACGGCTGCGCTCGCGTGTGGGCTGTGGCCACCGCGGCGTCCAAAACGTTTGCTGGGTGGTTCACGGCCTATTCCTACGAATCCTTGACCCACCTCATGCGTTGAATGTGCAGGCTCCGAGTTTTGGAGGACATGCAATGAACCGAGACATCGCGAAGGGAAACTTCAATCAGCTGAAGGGCAAGATCAAACAAGAATGGGGCAAATTGACTGACGATGAGATCGATCAGCTGGAAGGGCACGCCGAGGAACTCGCGGGGAAGCTACAGGAACGGTACGGTTGGGACCGTGTGGAGGCAGAACGCCGCGCGCGTGAATTCCAGACCCGTGAGAACTGGCATTAGGAACTTACGACGGGGACAGAATCTGTCCCCTTCTTCGCTAATCGAGCCGACGAGGGCCAGATCGGGCTCGATCATGATCATGCACCTGAAGTTCACCTCCGGCCCATCGGTCTCTTACCTTGCGCACGCGCCACTGACACAAAGCTCTTAGCTCTGACGAGCATGGCCGAATCGAACGGACTCGCGTAGATGCGCCTTCGTGCCATCGGGATCGATGGCAGGTCCTGAAATCGACTTGCCCCCGGGCCTCTCCCAAAGACCTGGCACAAAAACGCGTGATACGCTCAGGTTTGTCATCGAGGCCCGAAGCCTATGAACTCATCAGGTTCGTTTGCCGGGCAAGGATTGCCCGATTCCACAACGAGCAATGAGGCAGCGCAGAACGCGGTCCCAACCGCAGCGGAAGTGCTGCGCCGCAGCCAAGAGAAACTCGTCGGTCTCATTCAATCAGTGGAGGGGATCGTCTGGGAAGCTGACGTCAGCACATTCGCATTCACGTACGTCAGCCCTCGCGCTGAGCGACTGCTCGGCTACCCCGTCGCGCGTTGGATCGAGAACCCGACGTTCTGGAGCGATCACCTTCATCCAGAGGATCGTGAGGCCGCAGTCAAGTACTGTCACAAGGAGACGAGCGAAGGACGCGACCACGAATTCGAGTATCGCTTCATGGCGGCGGACGGCCGCGTCGTCTGGTTGCGAGACATCGTCACCGTCGTCTTTGAGAACGGAGCACCTGCGACACTGCGCGGCATCATGGTGGATATCACCGCGCAAAAGCGCGCGGAGCGCGACAAGGAAGAAGTACTCGCGTGGCTGCGTCGCAGTGAGGAGCGGTTTCGCGAGCTCGCCGAAACGATCGAAGATGTGTTCTGGGTGAGCACTCCCGACAAGCAGCAGATGCTGTACGTGAGCCCCGGCTACGAAACGATTTGGGGCCGGCCGTGCCAAGACCTGTATCGCCATTCGCGCTCGTGGATCGAGGCGGTCCACCCGGACGACCGGCAGCGCGTGCAGCATGCCGTGCTCACACGGCAGGCTCTAGGCAGCTATGACGAGGTGTTCAGAATCATCAAACCCAACGGCGACATCCGCTGGATTCGCGATCGCGCTTACCCGGTACGCGATGCGCAGGGTCAGGTGGAGCGCATCGTCGGCGTCGCGCGCGACATCACCGAGCACAGGGCACTGCAAGAACAGGTCTTTCAAGCGCAGAAGCTGGAAGCAATCGGCAAGCTGGCGGGCGGGATCGCGCACGACTTCAACAATGTGCTTGCCGCCATTCTTGGCCATGCCGATCTCGCGCTGGACGAGAGACAGCCGCGAGAACAGATCGAGGGCGGTGTGCGCGAGATACGCAAAGCGGCGTTACGCGGCAAGGAGTTGGTGCAGCGGATACTCGCCTTCAGTCGACAGCACGTCCAACAGCGGCGGGTCGTGCAGTTGGAGCCGCTCGTCGAAGAAGCCATCGGCTTTCTGCGAGCAACGATTCCGGCGGGTGTGGAGCTGCGGATGCATGTCGCAACCAATCTTCCGCCCGTCTTTGCTGATGCCACACAGATGCACCAAGTCATCGTGAACCTGTGCACGAACGCGTGGCAGGCGCTAGACGATGAACGAGGCATCATCGACATTGCCGTGGATGCGGTCACGCTGGCACCGATCGGAACAGGCCCGCTGCAGTCCGCCGGTCCTCGCCAATTCGTGCGACTCACCGTGACCGATAACGGGAGCGGCATCGCGGAGACCATCATCGATCGGATCTTCGAACCTTTCTTCACGACCAAGTCGGTTGCTCGGGGCACAGGCCTCGGTCTGTCGGTTGTGC
>CBJNAT010000165.1:0-6637 GCA_966434585.1 uncultured Gammaproteobacteria bacterium
CACCTGCGCCCAAAACCAGTTCGGAGGTGCTGCCGACGGCGATTGCATATTCCGCAGCGACGTTCCCCTTCCACTTCGGTGCGAGCTGCGGGGTGTTGCCCGCGACATCGGCAATCAGGTTATTGAACTGAAGCGGGTCATCGGTCGTGTACTCCTCGAACTCCGCATCCGTGTAAGCCACCCCGGCCGACAGCATCAACTGGCGCACGGGCCGCCACTGCGTATTCAACTCGACACCCCTGACCTCCAGGCCGTCGATGTTGTTGATCAGGGTGACGAACGCGGTGCTGGGTGGCGGCAGTGGCACAGCCTGCGTGCGCTGCAGATCTTTAATCTTGGCATCGTAGGCAGCGACGTCCACTGCGAATGTGCCGTCCGCGGTCTCGAACTTCAGACCCACCTCGTGATTGCTGACCGTGGTCGGCTGAATGATGGGATTGGAGTTCTGCATGATGACCGCGGCGCCCTGCCGATAGCCTTGCGAGAAGGTGTAGTAGAGCAACGTGTTGTCGTTGACATGGAAGTCGAGGCCGTACTCGCCCGTGTACTTGCTGTCGGTACGCTCATCGTTCGCGATGGCTGGAACGGTCAGTGTGCCGAGCACCCACTGCACGTTCTCGATACGGCGCTTGTCGTGGTTGTAGCGGCCGCCGATGCGTGCGGTGATCAGGTCCGTAAAGTCATAGCTCGCGTTGAAGAAACCGGCATACGAGGTGCCTTTGCTATTGCCCTCGCGATAGAACCAGATGTTCTGTTCGTCGGTTTCGCCAACGCTCGTTCGGCCGCGCAGATACTCCTCGAAGCCATACACGCCGCCAATCAACGTGAGCTGATCGGTCGAGTACGTGAGTTGTAGCTCGTTGCTGAGCTGCCGGTCGTAGAGCGGTATCGACACGGTTGCCGTGTTCGTCACGGGCGTGGGCACCACCGTGGATAGGTCGAGATCCTGCGCGAGGTAGTAGTGCATGTCGCGCCAGTTCAGGATGTTCTTCAGCGTGAGATTCGGCGAGAGTTCGGATGTGAAGGTGGCCGTCAGTGATTTCGTCTTGCGCTCGAGCTTCGGATCGATGTTGCCCGCGCCGTCGCGCGAGTTGGGATCGGAGAAGCCGCCGACGCCCTTTGCGCCTTGGTTGGCCGGCGGCGGGAAGTCGTCCACGTTGACGACGTACAGCGGCGAGTAGTACGTGAAGAGTCCGCTCGAATCGTCGGCCTTGCCGTACTCGCCGCTCAACAGCAGTTGCGTGTCGTCACTGAAGTTGAACTGCAAGTGACCGCGCACGGCTTTGCGATCATCGTCATCGATCTGATTGCCGGTCGTGATGTTCTCGCCGAAGCCGTCGCGGCTGATCGATTGCACCGCGATGCGGCCGAGGATGTTTTCGCTCAGCGGGCCGCTGAGTGCACCGTCGAGCTTCAAGAAATCGTAGTTGCCGCCCATGACGTTCGCATAACCCGAGAATTCCGGTGTCGGCTTCGCGGTGATCAGGTTCAGCGTGCCGCCGGTGGAGTTGCGTCCGTACAGCGTGCCTTGCGGCCCACGGAGCACTTCGATGCGATCGAGATCGAACATCGCCATCGATTGCGCCTCTTGACGCGCGACCACGGCGCCGTCGACATAGAAGGCGACCTCGGTATCCTCACCGCGCGTGTTGCTCGTGTTGCCGAGGCCGCGCATGGTGATCTTCATGAGACCAACGACTTCACCCACGTTGAGTTGGGGCGCGATGTTCTGCAGGTCGCGTACGTCGTTGATGACACCGGTGCGCAATGCTTCGCCGCCCACGACGGAAACCGCGGCGGAAACGTCGCTTAGCGTTTCTTCACGTTTGCGCGCCGTCACTACGATTTCATCGAGGCCTGTGGCTTCTGGCTCTGCTGACTGAGCCAAGGAAGAGGTGGGCGTTAATGCCAGAGTGCCGAGCGCGACGGAGACCGCAAATGCGACTGCGGTGGAGTGTGAGTTGGCCATGGATGTCCCCCCAAAAAAGC
Organism: uncultured Gammaproteobacteria bacterium; assembly: GCA_966434585.1. Classification (GTDB taxonomy): domain Bacteria; phylum Pseudomonadota; class Gammaproteobacteria; order Steroidobacterales; family Steroidobacteraceae; genus DATELY01. The sequence continues at coordinate 1,990 of CBJNAT010000165.1, forward strand.
TGTGTGGCAGGCAACCGACCGGGCGGTCGAGTGTGTTCCAGGCTATTTGCGGTTCAGCGCGTTGTCAACACCGGAGCAGCTCGCATCACAGCCCGCCGGCCAATCGGTGCGCCTCGTAGACCGCATGTGACATGCGGCGCGGCGTCACGCAGTCGCCGATCGAGTGCCATTCCAGACTCGAGCTCTCGAACTTGGCAGCAAGGTCCGCAATCGGGCTGCGACCGGTTTGCACCACGACCAGCCCACAGGCGACGAGTTCCTCTTCGCCGCTGGTTACGTTCATGAGGTGAGCGCCGTCATCGGCCACTTCGAAGAGTGTGGTGAGCACGCGATACTCCGTGCCGGCTCGTCCCAGTCGCGCGAGCAGAGGTCCGACGCTTTCCTGCGGAATGGCGCTGGCGATCGCTGCAGACGGTGTTGCGATCAGCACGCGCCAACCGGCTTGCGCCAGGGCTTCCGCAACGCCGTATGTCCACCAGAAGGCGCTGCCATCATCGACCAGCACTGCGCGATTGTTGCTTTGCGGCGCGGGCGCACCGTTGGCGAGTACATCGAACCATGACATCACGCGCTCGACTGCAAACTCCTCAGGCAACGGCTTGGCGATTGCGCCTGTGGCCAGAATCGCCACGTCGAACTGCCCGCGTACCTGCGCGGGATCGTCGATGCGCGTGCGAAGCTCGATCCGTACGTGCAACCGTCGCAGCTCGGATCGTTGATAATCGAGGAACTTGCGCAGGCCCTGACGATGCGGCAGTGCGCTCGCGTAGAGGAACTGGCCGCCGATGCCATCGCTCGCTTCGAACAATGTCACCGCGTGACCGCGCAGCGCGGCGACGCGCGCCGCTTCAATGCCGCCCGGTCCCGCGCCGATGACAGCGATCCGGCGCGGGCTTGCGGTCGGACGCATCGCGCCGAATTCCGGGAGCAACTCGCGGCCTGCGGCAGGGTTGACGGCGCAGTGCAGATGCGGCGCGAAGGCGCGGCAATCCTGGTTCAAACCGATGCACGGGCGGATGCGCTCGGCTTGGCCCTCGCGCACTTTCGCGACCCAATCCGGATCCGTGATGAACGCGCGCGCCATGCCGACGAGATCCGCATCGCCATGTCTCAACAACTGCTCCGCAAGCTCCGGTGTGTTGATGCGCTGACCGACGATGACTGGCAAGCCCGATGCATCGCGAATGATGTGTGCTGCACGCGCCGCTGGTGCTTCAGGCGTCGTAACGTCTTTGACGTAGTAGCCGCGGGTGCCGAGCGTGATGCTCAGATAATCCACCGCCTTGGTCTGGGCGAGCGCGGCCGCGGCACGCGCGGTGTCCTGGATGCCCATGCCATCCGCGATCTCCTCATCGCCGCTCAACCGCAATCCGAGTACGAAATCCTCGCTGCAGCGCGTGCGAATCGCCTCGATCACTTCGCGCAGGAAGCGCAGGCGCTTTTCGGGTGTACCGCCATAGGCATCGGTGCGTTGATTCGTCGCGGGCGATAAGAACTGCGCGACCAGATAGCCATGCGCGCCATGAATCTCGACCCCGTCGTGACCGCACGCTTCGAGATTCGCGGCCGTCTCGCCGAATGCGTTCACCAGCATCGCGATTTCGGTCGTGGAGAGCTCATGCGGCGGATAGGGGTCGCGCGGGGAGCGAATGGGCGACGGGCCGGCGGGTGCGAATTCGGTTTCGCCGCCGATGGTTTCTCGTCCGAGGTGCACGATCTGGCCGATGATCTTCACGCCGTGCGCGTGCACAGCATCCGAGCGGCGTTGCAGCATGTCGAGTACGCGCGGTTCGTAAGCTTCCACGAGCGCGTGAGAGCGCAAGGCGGACGTACGATGCACGATGATGGCGCCGCCGATGAGCATGGCCGGCCGGGAGCGGGCGCGCCGCTCGTAGTACGCGATGTCCTCGGCGGTGATGTTGCCGTCGTGAACCATGCTCGTGCCGTGCGGCAGCATGACGATCCGGTTGGCGAGTTGCAGGCGGCCGGATACGAACGGCTCGAACAGACGGGGGTAGGGTGTAGCCACGAATTCACCATGAAACCGACCGGACGGTCGAATGCTAGTAGCCCCAGCCGAGGCTTACAAGCACTGCCGATTTCGCCAGGTGCAATTGACAACCGACCGGGCGGTCGAATATGGTCCAAACGACTTTTTCGAACGTCTCGCGGCAGTCGAGCGAACATGACAACCGATAGCACGGCTCCGCAATGAACACGATTCTCGAGGATGCTCAGCCAGGCGAGTCCGACGGCAACATCCGGCGCCGCTACACGCTGTTCCTGCTCTTCACTGTGTCGATGTTCAACTACATCGATCGAACGATCGTTTCGATTCTGCAAATTCCGATCAAGGCCGATCTCGGGCTCAGCGATGCACAACTCGGTGCACTGACGGGTCTGTCATTCGCGCTGTTCTATTCGACGTTGTCGCTACCGCTCGCACGTTGGGCCGATCGGACGGTTCGTAAACGACTGATTGCCGCGGCGCTCTCGGTTTGGAGCGCCATGACCGCGCTGACCGGTCTCGCGACCAACTTCGCAGCCCTCGTGGCGCTACGCATTGGCGTTGCAATCGGCGAGGCCGGCAGCATTCCGGCGAGCCAGTCGATGATTGCCGACCTCTATCCGCCGCGTTCCCGCGCGACGGTACTGGCGTTGTGGGGCTTGTCGTTACCGGCCGGTATGGCGTTCGGGTATCTGTGTGCGGGTGCGTTGGCTGAAGCGATCGGCTGGCGCCTCAGCTTCGCAGTCATCGGCGGTGCTGGGCTGCTGCTCGCGCCGTTCATCTTGTGGTCCATGACTGAGCCCCATCGCGGTCGCTTCGATCCCCCGGAGGCGGCCACCACCGCACAACCTTCGGTGCGCACCGTTCTGGATACGTTGTGGCGGTTGCGCACGTTTCGGCTGCTGATCGTCGCCGGCGCGTTGCACGGCTATGCGCAGTACGCGGTGATGAGCTGGAGCGCGCCGTTCTACACGCGAGTCTTCGAGCTTTCCCTTTCGGAAGTCTCGGCGTGGCTCGCGCTCATGAGCGGCGCCGGCAGCGCGGTGGGCATGTATCTCGGTGGTCGTCTCTCAGACTACTTCGGGATGCGGGATCCTCGCGGGCGATTGCGCTCGGTGGCGGTGATGCTTGCGATCTGCGTGCCGTGTGCGCTCACACAGTTCCTCGCTGAATCCGTCACGGTCTCGCTCGTCTTCGGTGTGATCACCGCGACCCTGATCACGACGTACTACGGTCCGATCATCGCAGTCCCGCAGTTGCTCGTGCCGGCCAGCATGCGAGCGTTCACCGGGGCGGTCGTACTGCTCGTGTTCAACCTCATCGGACTTGGGCTCGGGCCTTTCGTGACAGGCATTCTGAGCGATGCGTTCGCACTGCGTTTTCCGAACGATTCGCTGCGCTATGCCGTGAGCATCGCGGTGTTGTTCACGTTCGTATCGGCGGTGCTGTTCTGGCGAGCCGGTCATCATTTACCCGCCGAGCTGCTGACGCAGGATGAGCTGCCGGACTCGCGCAGTACGCGTGCCGTGCAGCCGAAGCCAGCACCGGCAATCACATGACATCGCAAGCAGAGGGCTGAGCGTGCGCGAATTCGTTGGGACAGTAGCAGTGGTCACAGGCGGCGGCAGCGGTATCGGCGCAGCCTTGTGCCGATACGCAGCAGGACTTCGTATGAAAGTCGTCGTTGCCGATGTCGACGGGGCGGCGGCGGAGCGCATACGCGATGCGCTGCTGAGTGAGGGACACAGCGCCCTCGCGGTGCAAGTGGATGTGGCCAAACCCGAAGACATCGAGCGGCTCGCGCTCACCGCCTATGAGACTTACGGCGCCGTGCATCTGCTGTGCAATAACGCCGGCGTGGTACCGAGCGGTCGCTTTCGGCCCGTGTGGGAATATCCGCTGGAAGACTGGCGTTGGGCCTTCGACGTCAACCTCATGGGCGTCGTTCATGGACTCCGCAGCTTCGTGCCGCGGATGCTCGCGCAGGACGGCGAAGCGCATATCGTGAATACAGCTTCGATCGCGGGCCTGGTAAGCGGCTCCGGCTCCGCCGTGTACAGTGCCGCGAAGCATGCTGTGGTGCGTGTCAGCGAGGCATTGTATGCGTCGCTGCGCGAGCGAGGTGCTGCCATTGGCGTAACGGTTCTTTGTCCCGGCATCGTCAACACGCGTATCTATGAATCCGAGCGCAATCGGCCACGCGAGTTGCAACTCGCGAGCGGCGCGGCGGCCGAAAGCCCGGAGCTGCAGGCCGTCGCCGCGAATCTCTACAGTCAGGCCCTCTCGCCCGAGGTCGTTGCAGAGCAAACGTTCGACGCGGTGCGTGCAGGACGCTTGTATCAGATCACCACTCCCAGTTACGACGATGCGATCCGCGATCGCGCAGAGGCCATTCTCGGCAGACGCAATCCCAGCTTTCCGGATCTGCTCGACCTTACGACACGCGATGCGCGTGGCAAGTGATCCGCCAACGACTCGAGGAATCTTGAAGCGCCTATGACGACGAGACTTGCAAGCAAAGTGGTGCTCATCACCGGTGCGGCCTCAGGAATAGGCTGGGCGACGGCGCAAAGCTGCGCACGCGAAGGCGCGTCGGTCGTCCTCGCCGACGTCAACGTCGAGGCGGCCGAGGAGGTGGCC
>CBJNAT010000166.1:0-6589 GCA_966434585.1 uncultured Gammaproteobacteria bacterium
AGGTGCGATCCGCGCCGGGCGATTAGGCGGCAACCACTGGGTCGTAAGCACCGGCACGCACATCGGCTTCGTGCGTACGACGTAGCCCGTCCTCCAGGCTGACGCGTGGCGCCCAACGAAGCAGGCGTCGCGCGCGACTACAGTCGAAGGCAGCATCGCTGTTGTAGAAGTCCATGCGACGCCGATAGAGGGGCGGATTCATGTGCACGAGCTTGCACGCGTCCTCGACCAGCGCCGCCAGCAACATCATCGGCGCGAGCGGCAGCTTGGGGCCGCAACTCGGTCGCGCAACCACTTTGGCCAGCGTTGCCAACATCGCACGCAGCGGCACCGCCTCAGGGCCCGCCACAATCATGTCCTGGTTCGTCGCGCGCGACTGTGTGCACGCCATCAGAAAGGCATCGGCCACATCGGTGACGTACACCATGTGGCGACGACCACGCCCTGGCCCAAACAACGGAAAGTGTCCCTTCGCAGCCGTCCGAAACATCTTCAGCAGGCGATCGTCACGGGGTCCGTAAACGACCGCCGGCCGCAGAATGACGAACTCGATGCCGAGCTCCGGTGCGAGCTCACGCAATCGCTGCTCGGCCGCATACTTGCTGCGTTCATAGGCGTTATAAGGCTGCGGGAGTGCCGTCTCGTCCGTGATACCGGCGAGCTGCTGCCCATAGATGCCTGCCGTGCTGCACAGAACGAAGCGCTGCACGCCAGCTGCGGCCGCAGCCCGCAACACCTGTTCCGTGCCATCCACGTTGATGCGGTGGAAGTCTTCCTCGCGATGTGTGGCGCCTTTGAAAGCAGCGGCGAAGTGACAGACGCAATCGACGCCCACGAGCATCGAGGAGTAGTCCGTTGGCTCGAGCACGTCGCCCTGCACGAGCACCGCGCCGCGCGCCTCGAGCGCCCGTCGCAACTGCTGCTTCTCGCCTTCAGCCGTACGGTACAGCCCGACCACGCCGTGCCCCGCGGCAAGTGCGCTTTCGATGAAGTGAGCGCCGATGAAGCCGAGCGCACCCGTGGCGAACAGCCTGCGACGCTCACCCGTATGCCCGTATTTTCCGCGCTGGTCCGGACTCAGGGACGCGCACTCATTAGCCACAGTTGTGCCCATCATCTATAACGGAACTCCTCTATAACGGAACTCCTCGGTCATTGGCTGCGCCGAGCTATCGCTTGCGAGTTCAGCTGAGCATCCGCGACCTTCAGGCACCAGGCCTGCGCCGTGAATGCAAGCCGGAGCGAAGACACTATTGCCGGTTGGCGGGAATATCGAAGTAATGCGAGGCCGGTGGATCGCTGGCGGGATACGTATCCTTCAGCGACTTGTCGATGGCCGCTTCCTCTGCCGCGCGTTGCGGACGCTCTGCGAGACGTCGACGCAGATTGGTCGCGACGATTTTGATCGCCGGCGCCGCCAACAAAGCGATTGCGCCGCCGAGCGCGGCCTTCTGCGCACCCGAAAGCCCACGCCGCCGAGGTCGAAAAGCGAGCAGCTCAGACATGTTCATGCAGATCACCCTCCAATGTAGACCAGCAGCTACCCACGTGTGCCGCAACACTGCCGACAACGCACGGGATCGCAGGTAGTTCACTCATGCGCGGTCCTGCGGACGGATCTTTACGCCATGTCGGGCGTTTTCCCGGCGACAAGTAGGCGAAGGGAGACACTCCATGCTGTTTCAAAAGCGCCCCGCGCCGCGGATCGTACGGCTGCGTGTGACGCCTGATGACACACAGGCAGATGCGCTGCGTCGCCGTCAGGCGGCGTTGAACTACACACCGCAAAATGGCTTTCACAAAGATCGCCGGCAGGATCGCCTCGCACTGCCGACCCGCTGGTCCACGCGCTGCGCTTGAGCCATCGTGCTCAGCAGTAATCGTGGCGCGAGAGGTAGAGGTACGCGTATCCCATGATCAGTAGCATGCATAGGCAGCACGCAAATGCGATGCCTGATCCGGCCGCGAACAGGACGTACAGATCGAAGCGCGGCCGATTGGGTGCAGCGAGCGAGTCGAAGAGAAACGTGAGCAACAGCGCGAGTGCCGCTTGAATCGCCCACTTGCGCATATAGCCTGGCAAATACGAGCGCATCGAGCGGTTGTGTCGGTACGCGGCCGCACGCGAGAGGCGATCTCCGTGTGCCGCATCCCGGAACAACCAGAACGGCGATAGGTAGCGCGTCAATACGAAACCAAGCGGCGCACACTCGTAGTCGACGCGCATGCTGCCGCCCGCCTGACCGGGATCGAATGCCCCTGCGGGCGAAGACTGCGGCATGATCGCCACTCCAGCGAAATCAGCGGGACCTATTGGTAGATCGATGGACGTTCAGGTTGGTTCCAGCGGTCCATAGTGGTTAGCCGCGAGCAGCTCATCGCGAATACCAGTCGATGCTACGCGTGACCATCATCACGATCGCGAGAGCCGTGAACACTGCGATGGCGCCCAACAACAGTGCATAGTCTTCAGACAGTACCAAGCCATACAGAAAGCCATAAGTGGCTGTAAGGGCAATCGCTACTTTGATTCCGCGCGCAACACTGCGCAGCGCGCCAGCGATGTAACTGCCTAGCAGGGCCACGAGCGCGGTAGCGGCGATGGCATAGGTTAGCCCGAACGACGTGTGTTCAGTGATCGCAATCAGGAGCAGATAGAACACGCTGAGCGCGAGACCAAGCAGCAGGTACTGCAGCGGATGTAGCCGCACGTCACTCACCTGCTCCCACGCGAAGAAGGTGAGAAATGTGAGCGCGATGAAAACCAGCGCGTACTTAATGGCACGCTCGCCGCGTTGGTAGATGTCGATGGACTGAAAGATATCGACGCCCGTTGCCGAGGCCGCGAGTTGCTCAAGGGGCAGCTCCCCTGCAAAGAAGGCGTTGCCGTAACTGCGATTGAGCTCCAGTACGTTCCACTCGGCGGTGAAGCGACTGGCATCGATGCTGTACTGCGTCGGCGCGAACGAACCCGTGAACGAGGGATGAGGCCAATCGGCCGTGAGCTTCACGTGTGTGTTGCTCCCGAGCGGTAGCAGCGTGAAGCCGCCGCTGCCTGCAAGGAGCAGGTGCATGTCGAAGACTGCTGGTTGCTCAGGCTCACCTTGCCAGGTAAGCGAGGCTTCGATGCCACGCAACTCCCCCGCTCCACCGGGAACGAAGCGCAGCGGCTGACCGGCAAAGCTCGCCTGCACCGAGCGTAATTCGCGAGTCTCGGCGAGCGGCAGCAGCACACGTGCAGCCGTCCACTGAAGCCGATAGTCCGGCTGTGTCGCTTGCCAGCGCTCGATGGCCTCGGCCGTGAGTTGGCCGGTGACTCGCACGTCCGCGAGATACACGGGCACCTCGTAGATGCCCACGCGGCGCGGCTCAGGCTGCATCCGAATGTCGACCGCGAGCGTAAGCTCCGTCGGTAAGAAGCAGACATCGGTGGTTTCGAGGGTAGGCCGACCTCCTTGCAGCACTTCGCGTTGGCCCGGCACGATGAGAATCGGTCCCGGCGCACGGACCCGGCCACCCCAGCTTTGTGCGACTCTTTCGTGGGCCGCCGCGCGCAGGCCCGCGCGTTCGTTCACGAGTCCCCTGAGCATGCTCAGCGGAATCAACAGTGCAAGCACCACTACACCGATGACGAGGGCATTGAACGTAATCGAGGGTTTGAACATGGACGACACCTCCGCGGTTTGCCGCAGCGGATGGTGGCGAGCGCCCGTGGCCGATTGCGGGCGCCATTGTGGCGAATGATGGAACGCATCGACGGACCACGAGTCCACGTCATGCAGGCGCCGCTTGCCGCATGGCGCGAACTTTGCTCCTGCTCATAACAACTTCACATCGTCGAGAGATCGAGAATGCGCATACGTCGTCCTGCCCCCGGCCACAGCGCCGGCGTCCGCCCCTCCGAGATCACGCTCCGAGATGTGTTTTTGCAGCGGCGGCGATTTGTGCAATCGGCGCTGGCGGCCGGTTTGCTCGGCAGCGCCTTCCCCTTGAGCGAATCGCGCGCTGCCGCGCAGAAACTCTCCTTCACGCGCAACCCGCGCTACAGCACTGACGAAGCACCGAACAGTTACGAAGACATTACGCAATACAACAACTTCTACGAGTTCGGCACTTCCAAGGAATCCCCCGCGCTCACGGCCGGCGCATTCAAGACGAGCCCTTGGAACGTGAAGATCAGCGGTGAGGCCGAAGTCACCGGCACGTATACGTTGGAGGACTTGTTGAAGCCGCATGCGCTCGAGGAGCGCATTTACAGGCTGCGCTGCGTGGAAGCCTGGTCGATGGTGATTCCCTGGGTGGGCGTACCGCTCGGCGATGTGCTGAAGCGCTTCAAGCCCACCTCCAAGGCGAAGTACGTAGCTTTCAAGACCGTGCTGCGGCCATCGGAAATGCCCGGGCAGCGCTTTCCCGTTCTCAAGTGGCCCTACACCGAAGGCTTGCGGATCGACGAAGCGATGCATCCGCTCAGCTTGCTCGCGACGGGTTTGTATGGCCAATCGCTGCCGAATCAGAACGGCGCGCCGTTGCGCCTCGTCGTGCCTTGGAAGTACGGTTTCAAGGGCATCAAATCCATCGTCGAGATTCGATTCACCGAGCGCCAGCCCGAAACGGCGTGGAATCTCTCTGCTCCGCACGAATATGGCTTCTATGCCAACGTGAACCCGAAGGTCGATCATCCACGCTGGAGTCAGGCGCGCGAACGACGCATCGGCGCCAGCCTCTTCTCAGCACGCATTCCGACGCAAATGTTCAATGGGTATGCGAAGGAAGTTGCATCGCTCTACCAGGGGATGGACTTGAAGCGGTTCTACTGATGCTCTCGCTGGCCACGGTTCGCCGCACGAAGCCTCTCATCTTTCTGCTGTGCGCATTGCCCGCGCTGGGCATGCTCGTGGGTGCGTTGGGGTACTACAGCCTTGGCGCAAATCCGATCGAAACGCTCCAGGACACATTCGGCATCTGGGGGTTGCGCCTGCTCGTACTGACGCTTGCGATCACACCGCTGCGCGATTGGACTGGTCAGGCAGCGCTCATCGCCTTGCGACGCATGCTGGGGCTGTTCGCGTTCTTTTACCTATCGCTGCACTTCCTGACCTGGCTCGTTCTCGACCAGGGTTTGTATTGGGACGGCATCGTGCGGGACATCGCCAAGCGGCCTTACATCACGATCGGATTCGCTGCGCTGCTAATGCTCGTGCCCCTCGCGATCACCTCCACGCGCGGCATGATGCGACGTCTCGGACGCCGCTGGCAGCAGCTGCATCGCTTGATCTATCCGATTGCGATCCTCGGCGTGTGGCACTTTTGGTGGCAGGTGAAGGCGGACTATCGAGAGCCGCTCACGTATGCCGCACTCCTCGTACTCTTGCTCGGCTGGCGGATCTACAAGAAATGGATCCCTGTGTTCAAGTCATCGCCAGCCGCGGCCACGCGGCAGTTCTGAACTGCGAACCTTTGGGATGAGCGAGCATCGAGCCTACTCGACCATTCTCGTGCGGCTGCGAAACTCGGCGGGTGACACACCCACCTGCCGTTTGAAGAAGCGCGAGAAGTACGCCGGGTCGGCAAAGCCCAGTTCGTACGCGAGCTTCGCCACGGGCACGGCGACGTAGAGCAAGCGCCGCTGCGCTTCCCGAGCCACGCGGGTGTGAATGAGCTCCAGAGCGGTGCGGCCGCATTCCGCACGCAGCATACGGTTCAGTCGTTCGGGCGACAGGCCCAACACCCGTGCATAACGCGCGACTGACCAATGTTTCAGATGGTGTTCCTCGACCAAGGCCATGAAGCGGGCTATGAGCGCACGCTGCGGACGGGGTGTGGCCTGTGCCCCTGCTCGCTGGCGCACTTCCTGTGCGAGGCGCCACAGAGCTGCGCGCGCGAGCCACATCGGAATCGGACCACCCGCCATGTCCGGCGCATTGAATTCCGCCAACAAGGCCGTGAAGAGCGCCGCTAGGCGGGCCGCCTCGCCGCTGTTGGCTTCCAGCGCGATCGCTCGCGACACGTTGAACAGCTCCGTGACGGCTCCGCCAAAGGCCGCGCCTTCTCCTTCGACCAGCGCGCCGGCGCTCGCCGTCAAGACGAAACCTTCGGTATTGCGAGCAAAACGAAACGCGTGAACCACACCCGGCGCCACGATGATCGCTGCTGGTCCTACGCACTGCGTACGGGTTTCGTCCAAGCGCACTTCGGCCGCGCCCGTCGTAAGCCAGATCACCTGATGCAGCCCGTGATGGACGTGCGCGTCGATTTCCCAGTGGTAGCGGTGGCTACGGGACTGCACGGATTCCACATGAAGTATTTCCGCGCGTGTACTTAAGCGCCCTTCGGCTTCCCCATACAAGGCGAAGGCGGGGATGCGGCGACGCGCTGCGGAGGAGCTGACCATACGGGAAAAGTACAAGGCTGGACGCGCATTCGTCCAGCTGTGCGACCGTCGGCGGGTCTAGAGTGATCTCCTCGGTTGCTGTAGAGGGAGTCTCGCCATGGGCTTCAGCTTCGATCCGTACTCTCCGGCGATAGATGCCGATCCATTCCCCGCTTATCGAACGCTGCGTGACGAGCACCCCGGCTTCTGGAGCGTGGA
>CBJNAT010000167.1:0-6582 GCA_966434585.1 uncultured Gammaproteobacteria bacterium
AGCAAGGCAAGGGATCGGTCATTCTCGTTTCCTCCATCGTGTCGTGCATGGCGACCTCATCGGGCATCGCCTACGGGGCAAGCAAGGCCGGTGTTGCGCATCTGGCCCGCTCGTTTGCGGCCATCGGTTGGAAGAACGGTGCAAAGGTGCGCTGCAATTCCGTTCACCCCGGCGCGATCAGAACGCGCATGACCGACAACATCTTTACCGAGCTGGCCCAAGTGGCAAAGGTCTCCGTGCCGGAGATGGAAGCGGCTGTGAAGCGCGCTTTGCCCATGGGCGATCGCGGCGAACCGAACGACATCGCGTACCTGATTCTGTATCTCGCATCGGATGAATCCGCTTACGCATCCGGCGCGGAGTTCAAAGTCGATGGCGGCTGGTCGGTGGTCGATGCCGGTTGAGGCTGCCGTGCAAACTATCGGGGGAGACGATGATGGAGGCTACGTCAGTCTGGGCGACTCGCGAAGTGGCGCCGCATCAGGTGCCGGACTTCTGGTCGAAGGCGCTCGATCAGATCATGCCCGGTGTGCAGTTCACGCCGGTCGAGAGCGGCTTTGAAGCAAGCCTGCGCAAGCGGGATCTTGGCGGTTTGTGTTTGCACTATGTACGGGCAACGCCGCAGCGCCTGCATACGCCATCACGGCCGCGCTCGGCGGCATCGGCGCGCTTTGGGTTGATTTACTTGAAGTCCGGTTTGTTGCGTGTGCAACAGAACGCGCAATCGGTGGAAGTGCACGCGGGCGAATGCGTGTTGGTCGACGGCACGCAGTATCACGAAGTAGTCACGTGTCGTACCTCGGAAAGCCTCAATCTTTCACTGTCCGCCGAGTGGCTGCAGCAATGGCTCGCCAGGCCGGAAAGCGAAGTCGCGAAACCCTTCGCGCCCACAGCGCGCTCAGCACGTCCCCTGCTGGATCTTCTCGATCTGCTGAGCGAGGCCGATGCGCCCTTGTGTGTCGGAGGCGATCTGCTCGCGAGTCAACTGGGCGGCGCGCTCGCCATTGCGGTTGGTGAGGGCGCCATCGTGGGCACCAACCATGCGGCGCGGCTCCTCAATCGCTTGAAGCACAGTATGTGCACGCGGCACTCCGATCCGCACTACTGCCCCCAAGTCGCAGCCGAGGAAGCTGGAATTTCGCGCCGCTATCTCGTGTTGCTCTTCACGCAGGCGGGCACCACGTTCAACTCGGAGTTGATGCGAGTGAGATTGGAGAAGAGCGCGGAGATGCTGCGCGATCGCCGTTTCAACTCGCTCAGCGTCATGGACATTTCGCTACGTTGTGGCTTCAGCGATCCAAGCCATTTCTCCAAACGCTTCCGTGCGCGGTTCGGCGCATCGCCCGCCTGCTATCGACAAGCGCACGCGACAGCAGGCTCGGGGTCAGCCCGTGCCGCGAAGGTGATCTTCGGCGGAGCCAGTCACGCGGGCATGACGCAGCGATAGCTGGTCGCTGCATCGGGATCGCCGCTCCCGTCGTACTGCGCAATGTGCGGATAGGGGCACAGGGGGCGGCGACGCACCCGCTGTGGGTTCGCCGGATCGAGAACCTGCGTCGCAATGATCGTGTGGGGTGCTTCACCGTGCTCCACCCACTGCACGAGTGCACTGAGCATGTCGAAGCGATCGGGACCATAGCCGCCGAAGCAATGGAACATGCCCGGTGGGAGATAGAAGCGGGCAAAGTTATCGACGGCATCGCCCATGCGAGATTTGACGGCTTCGAAGTAGGCGACCGTTCGCGCGGGGTTGATTGCCGCGTCTGCGAGACCGTGATACAGGAGGAGCTTCCCGCCCTCGTTAGCAAAGGCGCTCAAGTCTGGATTGGTTGCATCGACGAGCGCGGAGAGCTCATCGAGTCCTTCGAGCGCAGCATCGGAGAAATCGAAGTCGCGCCAACTGCCACGATAGCCGAGCATCCCGTGTAAGAAGCTCTCGGCGAAGCTGACTCTGACGCCGTCCGGTGCGCCGGCAAAGAAACCATCGGGCGATGGATAAAACCAACCTTCCCAGCCGCTGGCCGGTGCGAAACCGGGCTGCGATACGCCGATCGCCTCGGCGCCGATCGGCAGGCCTGGGAATGTGCGGCGACGACCCAACGAAGCTTCTTTGTACACGGCGGCGATGGCTTCCGCTTGCTTGCGACTCAGGCAATCGTTGCGCCCTGCGCAGTCCTCGCAGATGGGTACATCGCGCATGAGGTCGAAGTCGGCAGCGATCGGCCGATCGATCAGCTCCGGCTCGCGACCTTCCTTCGCTCCGAAACGCCTGTTCACCACGGCAGCGACGACCCTCATTTCTCGTGCGCCGATGTTCTTGCCGGCCAGCCATTGTCCTGTGTAGACGGCCCACAGCTGATTGCCCGTGAGGTCGAGCACGGGGCAACCCGAGATGATGCCGTCGAAGTCACCAGGATACCGTTGTGCTGCCATCAAGGCTTGCCGGCCGCCGGTCGAACAACCTTCGAAGTAAGTGAACGCTGCGTTCTGGCCATAGATGCGTGGCAGTAGTGCCTTTGCCACCAGCACGGATTGATGCACGGCGCGATGCGCGTAGTCGAGCAGCTTCTCGCGATCGTTGCCGAAGGACGCGATCGGATCGACAGCTTCATCATGTCCCGTATTGGAACCGACCACGGCAAAACCGCGTGACAGCGCGATCGCGCGTGTGACGTCTCGCAACGGTGAATCGACCGGTTCGCCCGCGAAGCCGGCGTTGCCGTTCGTATAGAGCCGCCCATTCCATTCGGGAGGCAGCGCAAGATCCACTCGCAGTGCCGGTTGCGCGCGGATCTCCAACAAGTGGAACGCAGGCGTCATGCCGGAGGGTTCGCGCGATGTCAAAGCAACGACGCGGAACTCACGATCCTCGATGATCAATGTCTGTCCACGCAGCGCTTGCAGACTGCCCACTGTCATAGTGCTCTCATTCGTCATGGCGTCAGGATGGCATCCCACGATGAGCAGCACGCTAACCGAGTGGGCGCGGTGGAGGAACGTTTGCGGCAAGGCATTGCAAGTCAGCACAGGAAAATGTGCTCTCGTGTCCCATCGATCAGCAGCGTGCCAGCCATGTTGTCGCAGACAGTCAACTCGCTGTCACCCCGATCCAAGACGGCTCCGCACAGCGATCCGATCATTCCGCACGAACCCTGTCGCCCGTGAATGTTCGCGGCAGGCTCCGCAACCGAACGAGCAGCAGGAGATCGAACATGCATGTGGGGATGAGCACGGGTTTTGCCAATCATCGGGGCATCAACGATGCCCAGTTCGTGCAGGAGGAGATGAGGCAGATCCTCTACGGCGAAGAGCTGGGTTACGAATCGATCTGGATCACCGAACATCATTTCAGCCATTACTCGGTGGCACCGAGTCCGACCCAGTATCTAACCTGGCTCGCCGGCAAGACCAAGCGCATGCGTCTTGGGACGTCAGTCATCGTAGTGCCGTGGCACGACCCCATTCGTATTGCCGAAGAAATTTCAGTGCTCGATCACTTGTCGGGTGGGCGCGCCATCATCGGCTTCGGCCGCGGCCTCGGGCGCATGGAGTACGAGGGCTTCCGCATCGATCAAACGAAAGCCCGTGAGATCTTCGATGAGTCGGTGCCCCTCGTGTTGAAGGCATTGGAAACCGGCTACCTCGAAGGCGATGGTCAGATCTTCAAAATTCCGCGCCGTGAGCTGCGTCCCGCTCCGATCCGTCCACTGCGCGGGCGTGCATTCATCGCTGCAGGCACGGACGCCTCGATGATCTCGGGTGCGAGACTGGGCCTCGGACGCCTCTACCTCGGCCAGCCGAACGTGTCGGATGCCGCGCGCGCCGCGAAAGAGAGCAACAGCAAGCAGGCCTTCAGTCCCTTTGCGCCGGCCGGCCCGGCGGAGCAGAAGATCGAGAAGCCGCTGCCGAACGGTACGTATGCGCCGGATGGACCTTGGGACCGCGCTTGGAAAGAAAGCTTTCCGGACGTGCCGCCCACGGCGCCCTTCGTTCTCAACCTCGTGGTGGTGAATGAGAGCCGAGACAAAGCCGAGGAGTTGGCGCGCCATTACTCGGAACTCAACTTCAAATGGGTCGCGAAGAACTACGACATCACTACATCGTTCGCGAACTTGAAAGGCTACGAGCAGTACAAGCACCTCAACATGACTCAGGAAGAGGTCGACGAGGCTGCGAAGCACGCGTACCACAGCACCATCTTCGGCACGCCTCAGGACATCTTGGATCAGATGGAGCGATCGCTGCGTGATCTGAATCCACAAGGCTTTGCGCCCACGTTGTGGATGGGCGGCATGCCGCACGAGACGGCGATGCGATCGATCAAACTGTTCGCCGAGAAGTGCATGCCCGAAGTGAGAAGCTGGCGTGGCGCGACGGCCACGATCGACGACGCGCCGTTCATCAAGTCCGCGGCGTGAGCAAAGAGCGCCCTCACCGCCAGCTTGCGTCCATGCGGCTGGCGGTGCTCGTCCTGTACAAGCGGAGCATGAGATGCCCGGACTTCAAAATCTGAGCGGCAAGGTTGCTGTAGTTACCGGTGGTGCCTCGGGGATCGGCAAAGGTATCGCGACGCAGCTGGTTCGCGCGGGAATGCATGTTGTGATCGCGGATATCGAGGCTGCAGCGCTGACTCGCACAGCCGATGAAATCGGCGCGATCCCGGTACCCACGGACGTCGCCAGTGCCGCGAGCGTCACGCAGCTCGCAGAAGCAGTGCAGCGTCGATTCGGCACGGTGCACGTCGTGTGCAACAACGCCGGCGTCGGTTCCGTCGCGCCGATCAGGGATATGAAGCTGCCCGATTGGCACTGGCTGATCGGCGTGAACCTGTGGGGTGTGATTCACGGTGTAACGACGTTCCTACCGATTCTGAAGGCGAACGCCGATGGAGGGCACATCGTCAACACCGCTTCGATGGGAGGGCTCGCGGCGATGGCCAATCTGGGTGGCTACGCAGTGACCAAGTACGGTGTGGTCGCGCTCACCGAGACGCTCGCCATCGAATTCGAGGCCGAGCATTCCAAAGTCGGCGTGACGGTACTCTGTCCGGGCACGGTCCGCACGAACATCGGCGCGAGCAAGCGCAATCGTCCCACACAACTGAGCGAGGGTGGTCTCGTCGATGTGGACATACAGCAGACAGAGTTCGGTGCGCGGATGCGATGGCTGGAGCCCGAGGCGGTGGGCGCCATCGTCGTCAACGCGATTCGTCGCGGTGACTTGTATGCGTTCACGCATCCAGACATGAAAGCAGGAGTGCTCGAGCGGCATCAGCGCATCGCTGCCGCGCTCGCGCAGGCCGAGGCGGCGCTCGAATCATGACCGTCAGCCAATGTGAACACCGCGGTGACGGCCAAGATGTGGTGGCCACGTTGATGTACGCAGGCAGCATTGCAGGCCGCGCGCAACTCAACACAGTCGACCCCTCGCAGAGCAACCTCGTGCTCGATGCTCACGAGGTGGTCATACACGATGCTCGTTCCAACCCCAAAGCGTTCACTCTGGATGAACAGGGCTTTGCCTTCGTGCAGCACGCAAGCGTGGCCGCACGCGAGCCTGAGTTGTTCGACAGCAGCACGACGCAGGTGAGCGTGCCTGTCGGTGCTCAGGCCGAGTACTGTCGAGAGCTGATCGAGCTCGTGCGGGACTACACCGGTGCAAGCCTCGTGTTACCGCAGCTCGGCAGCTTTGTCGCACGAGCCTCGCAGCGCGCAACGAAGAAGACGTGGGCGGGAACGGCGGGCCTCGTGCACCTCGATTACACGCGGAACTCCGCCGAGAACTTCATGCGCTGGACTTTGAGTGCGCACGGGATGACTGCGCCGCCGCACCGCCATTTCGCGTTCATCCAAACATGGCGCGCGTTATCGCCGGGACCGCAAGACAACTCATTGTGTGTGTGCGATGGCAGCAGTGTATCGCCAGAGGATGCCGTACCGATCGACGCCATCATGGGTCCTGCGGACGTGCCTGGAAAATGCTTTGAGTTCCGTCTCTGCCGACATGGGGCAGGACACACCTGGTACTACCTGTCCAACATGGCGCTCGACGACGTGTTGCTCTTCAAGGGCTACGACAGTCGCCATCCGCGCGCGATGACGGCGATGCATTCAGCATTCGACAATCCACTTGCCGGTCCCGATGCGGCGCCACGCCGGAGCATCGAAGCGCGCTTTCTCGCATTTTTCGAATAATTCAGTCGCCGGAGCGAAATCAACGTGAGCAGAGTCCTCGAAGGCAAAGTGGCGATCGTGACGGGCGGCGGCCGCGGCTTGGGACGTTGCCATGCGATCGCACTCGCGCAGGCCGGTGCCGCAGTGCTGGTCAACGATGTGGGCGCAAGTGGCACCGGCGAGGGTGCGGATGCAACGCCAGCCAAGGTGGTCGCGGCCGAAATCCGATCAGCCGGCGGCAGAGCGATGGCAAATACGTCGAGCGTGGCGGACTGGGATGTTGCGAAGTCCATCGTCGATGCTGCTGTCGCTCACTTCGGGCGTCTCGACATCCTGGTCAACAACGCCGGTATCTCTCGCTTCGGTGCCACCATCGTCGAGGCATCGAAAACCGATTGGGACCTCACCC
>CBJNAT010000168.1:0-6579 GCA_966434585.1 uncultured Gammaproteobacteria bacterium
CGCATGACGAACACCACGAGCGCGTTCGGACTGGAGTTCGACTCGCTGGCCGATGTCGTGTCTTTCGGCCTTGCCCCCGCGGTGCTCGCGTTCTCGTGGGGCCTCTGGCCGCTGCGCCGCCTGGGCTGGGCCGCGGCGTTCATCTACGTCGCGGCGGCCGCGCTGCGGCTCGCCCGGTTCAACATTCAGACCGCGGCCGCGACGGATAAGCGCTATTTCGTGGGGCCGAGCGACCGGCCCGACATTCAGAAGGAGAATGAACCCAGGCGCGTCATGCTCTACAAATTGGCGGCTGCCTACTTGCGCGCCTATGCGAATCTCGCAAACGAAATGACCGACGCCGGTTACAGCCAGACTGACGCCAAGACCATCAAGGCGGAGGTGGAGCACTACGAGAAGGTGCGCGAGGAGGTGAAGCTCGCGAGCGGTGACTACGTCGACATGAAAATGTTCGAGCCCGCGATGAGGCACCTTCTGGACACGTATATCCGCGCCGAAGAAAGCGAGAAGGTTTCGGCTTTCGACGATATGACGCTGGTGCAGTTGATCGTGGATCGGGGTGAGACCGCGTTTGCCGAGCTGCCCGAGGGTATCCGGAAGGACCGGGAAGCGATGGCTGAGACAATCGAGAACAACGTGCGCCGGCTCATCATCGATGAGATGGCCGTCAACCCGAAGTACTACGAAAAGATGTCCGAACTGCTGGATGCGCTGATCGATGAACGTCGTAAGCAGGCACTAGATTACAAGAAGTACCTTGCGAAAATTGTCGAGCTGACCAGAAAGACCAAGAACCCAGACGTCGGAGCGTACCCAAACGCAATCAACAGCCCAGTGCGACGCGCGTTGTTTGACAACCTCAAGCCGATTGATCGGCTGGCGGAGCGGGTCAATTCGGGTCTGAGGGTCGGTGACACTGCTGCGACTGCGGCGGAAGCCGTTGCATTGGCGGTAGACGATTCGGTTCGCGCGGTGAAGAAAGCGGACTGGCGCGGCAATCGATTTAAAGAGCGCGAAGTGCGCAATGCGATCAAGTCAGTGCTTCGGGAGGATGCACTGGTCGATCAGATTTTCGAGATAGTGAAAGCGCAGCGTGACTACTGAACGGCGACAGATCGAAGTCGGCGGAATCGCCGTCAACGTCATTCGCAAGGACGTGAAGAACCTACACGTCGGCATCTATCCCCCGCATGGCCGCGTGCGCGTTGCAGCGCCGCTCCGGCTAACGGACGAAGCTGTGCGTCTGGCCATCGTTTCCCGACTGGGCTGGATACGTCGGCAGCGTAAGAGCTTCGCGGAGCAAGAACGCCAATCTCCGCGACGCGTGGTGGCCGGTGAATGCCACTACTTCCAAGGGCGCCGCTATCGCCTTTCAGTTGTGCACGCGCCAGGCCCCGCGACAATGCGGATTAGAAACAGGTCGACGTTGGAGCTGAAAATCCGTGCGGATGCTTCATTACAAGCTCGCGAAGCGGCGCTCCAGAAGTGGTATCGAATAGAGATGCGAGACGCAGCGGCAAACCTGATTCGCAGATGGGAGAAGCGAGTCGGTGTCAAAGCCGCAGAGTGGGGCATCAGAAAGATGAAGACACGCTGGGGCACCTGCAACGCTGATGCGCGACGGATCTGGTTAAACCTCGAGCTCATCAAGAAGCCGCCTGCATGCATGGAGTACATCGTCGTTCATGAGTTGATCCACTTGATCGAGCGGCATCACAACGAGCGATTCCTCGAGCATATGGATCGTCTGCTGCCGCGATGGCGAGTTCTGCGGGCGGAGTTGAATCGTGCGCCGCTGGCGCATGCGGATTGGGATTACTAATCCTGGAACAGTTGTCTCAGGCGCGTCGAACTCGCGCTAGGGCAGACGCGTCCCTGGCCAGTTCCTCGATGCCTTTCCAGTCGCGCGATTTCAGTAGCGTGGCGGGCGCAACCCATGAGCCGCCTACGCAAGCAACGTTCGGCAAGGCGAGGAAGTCCGGTGCCGATTCGCGTGTGATGCCACCCGTCGGACAGAACACGACATCACTGAAAGGGGACGCCAATGCCCGGAGCATGCCGATGCCACCTGCCTGCAGGGCGGGGAACAATCTGAGCGAATCGAAGCCTTGCAGGCGTGCAGCAATGACCTCACCCGGTGTCATCACGCCGGGCAACAACGGGAAGCTCACGGCTCGCGAAGCCTCTGCCAATTCTGGAGTGAGGCCGGGCGATACGCCGAACAGTGCGCCCGCGCGCTCGGCAGCCTCGAAGTCCTCTGGGCGAGCCAGCGTACCGACACCAACGATCGCATCCGGCACGGCGATACGCATCGCTTCGATCGCGGCCAGTGCGACGGGTGTGCGCAACGTGACTTCCAGTACACGCAAACCACCTGCGCACAGCGCTTGCGCGAGCGGTGCAGCCTGCTCCAGCTCCTCGACGATCAACACGGGAACCACGGGGGCAACGTTCATGATCTCGCGAATGTTCACAGCTGGTGGTTTCCGTATGAGGGGACGTTCGCACTCAAATGCCAAAGGTAGTGGCACCTTCCTCTGCGGCGCAGGCCATCGCGCGGAAGCTGCTGAATAACTCGCGACCCATGCCGGTTGCGGACTGCGTCAGGTCGGGCGTGCAATCATCGCGTGCCAGCCATTCTTCAAGGGGCACGCGTGCCTCGAAAATGCCGCGATGGCTGTCGAGGTGGATGATGTCGCCGTTGCGCACGCGACGCAGCGGGCCGTCGCTCGAGCACTCCGGTGTCACATGAATCGCTGCCGGAACGCTGCCAGAGGCGCCGGACATGCGTCCATCTGTAATCAAGGCCACATGGAAGCCCTTGCTCTGCACGGAACTCAACACCGGTGTCAGTTGATGCAGCTCGGGCATGCCATTGGCGCGGGGCCCTTGATAGCGCACCACGACGACACAGTCGCAGGTCAGCTTGCCTGCATGGAAGGCGCCGACTACGTCTGCTTGATCGTCAAATACGATGGCTGGTGCGGTGACTACGCGATGTTCCGCGGCGAGTGAGGAAGTCTTTATCACCGCTCTGCCCAGATTGCCGCGCAGTAACTTCAGGCCGCCGTCGCTGCTGAAAGGATTGCTGGCGGGACGCAGTACGCTCGCATCGCCGCTCTGCAGCGGCGCTTCGCGCCAGGACAGACCGCGTTCGCTCAGGAACGGCTCCTGTGTGTAGCGGTGCAGCCCGCAACCCATCACGGTTCGCGCGTCGGCATGCAGCAAACCTGCGTGCAGCAGTTCGCGAATCAGAAAACCGACACCGCCTGCAGCATGAAAGTGGTTCACATCGGCGCTGCCATTGGGATATACGCGCGCCAATAGCGGAGTGACCTCCGACAAGTCGTTGAAGTCGTCCCAGTCGATCGATACGCCTGCAGCCTTGGCCATCGCCACGAGGTGAAGGGTGTGATTTGTGGAGCCGCCGGTGGCCAGTAGGCCAACGATCGCGTTCACCAGGCTGCGTTCATCGACGATTTCGCCCATCGGCAGGTATTCATCCCCCATTGCGGTCAGCTTCGCCACGCGCTGGGCGGCAGCAATGGTCAGGGCATCGCGCAACGGCGTGTTGGGCGGTACGAACGCGCTGCCGGGGAGATGTACACCCATCACTTCCATCAGCATCTGATTGCTATTGGCGGTGCCATAGAAGGTGCAGGTGCCTTCGCCGTGATAACTCTGTGCTTCGGACTCCAGCAGCGCATCGCGATCGACTTTGCCCTCCGCGAACAGCTGGCGGATGCGGGCTTTCGCTTTATTAGGCAGGCCGGATGTCATCGGACCGCCCGGCACGAACACGGTCGGTAGATGACCAAACGACAGCGCGCCGATGAACAAGCCAGGCACGATCTTATCGCAGACTCCCAGGCACAGAACGGCATCGAACATGTTGTGCGAGAGCGCCACCGCGGTGGCCATTGCGATGAGATCGCGACTGAACAGCGAGAGCTCCATCCCGGGTTGACCTTGTGTCACGCCATCGCACATTGCGGGCACACCACCGGCAAACTGCGCCACGGCTCCGGCTTCTCGTGCCGCGAACTTGATGATCGCTGGATAACGTTCGAGCGGTCGGTGCGCTGAGAGCATGTCGTTATAGGCGGAAACGATTGCGATGTTCGGCCAGCGCGAGGATTTCAACGATGATTTGTCTGGCGCATCGGCGGCGGCAAAGCCATGGGCCAGATTGGTACAGGCCAGATGTGTCCGCATCGGCCCCGCCTTGCGCGCGGCCTGCAGCCGTTCCAGATAGCCCTGCCGCGAATCGGCGCTGCGAGCTGCGATCCGGGCAGTGACCTCGAGGATGCGGGGATGAAGCGGCGGATAGGTCATGGCAAGCGAAACGGTGATGGCAAGAGCCGCGTGCCGCGCAGTGGGGCACAATGCTTCGCTTCGCTCACCAACCGATTGCCTCGATGAGCAAACGAAAGAAAGTCGGTCCCGCAAAAATGTCGGATATCGCCCGCCTGGCAGGCGTGCACGCATCGACCGTCTCGCGGGCGCTGGCGGGCAGTCCGCTGGTCGAGCAGGGCGTGCGCGACAGAATAGTGCGGCTGGCCCAGGAGCATGGGTATGTGGTGAACGCGACGGCGCGCAATCTGCGGCTGAAGCGCACTCAGACCTTGAGCGTGGTGATTCCGTTGCAGCATGAAACCGGCCAGGCGCTCACGGATCCTTTCTTCGTGAACATGCTGGGTCACCTGGCCGATGAAATCACCGAGCGCGGCTACGGCATGTTCCTGCAGAAGATTCTGCCGCCGATGGACAACTGGCTGCCCAAATTGATCGCTGCGCAGCGCTCCGATGGCATCATCGTGATCGGGCAAAGCACCGAGCATGCAGCACTGGAAGCCGCGGCAAAGAACTACCTGCCCCTGGTGGTATGGGGTGGGCAATTCGCCCAGCAGTCCTACTGCACGGTGGGCACGGATAACATCGGCGGTGCGCGCATGGCGGTGGAGCATCTGCTCAAGGCAGGACGCCGGCGCATCGTGTTTGTCGGCGATGCTGCCATTCCGGAAATCGGCCTGCGGCACGACGGCTATCGTCTGGCGCTCACGAGTGGGCCGCGCGGGGCCACGGCGGATCGAATCGTGCCGGTACACATGACGCCCGATACTGCCTATGAAGCCATGCGCGCTTACATTCGTAAGGGCGCGAAATTCGATGCCATATTTGCCGCGACCGATGTGATCGCCATCAGTGCTATTCGCGCCTTGGTGGCTTCCGGTCTGTCGGTGCCAGATGACATTGCGGTCGTCGGTTTTGACGATATTCCCATGGCGGCGCATGTACATCCGTCGCTGACGACCGTGCGGCAGGATTTGCAGCGGGGCGCGAAGATTCTGGTCGACTTGGTGCTGCGGCGTCTCGAGGGCGACGAAACGGCCTCGATCATGATGCCCGCAGAGCTGATCGTCCGTGAGTCGAGCGGGGCCGCCAAACGGTGACTCAGTCATGCGGGCCATGTCAGCCGACCACGATCCTCGGGGCACAGCCGTTCGCTAGGCATGCGAGTACTCACTCCTGTCGAGTTGGTGCAAGCGGCTGTTGGCTGGATCGAGCAGATGATTGATCAGTAAGCCGATGAACAACAAAGCGGCGAAGGCTGTGGCCAGCATGAAGCCATATTGGATGCCGCCGAACGCATCGCTCACTGCTGCCATCAGCAATGGACCCGCTGCCGCAGCACACGCGGTAAAGAACAAGATCACGCCTGCCACGGCCCCGTGCTCGTCTCTCGCAAAACAGCTGATCCCCTTGGAGTTCAGCGTCGGGTATATCACTGACATGAAGAGACCCGACAGCGGCAACAGATACACACCCGCTTTCACGCCCGCATACAGCGAGCCGACAAAGCAGGCCAGAATCGCCGCGGAGAAAGCGAGCAGCAGCAGCGTCCACCGGAACCGCCGCAACAGCCACACGCCGAGGAATCGACCCAGCGCGCGCAACACGAAGAAGATCGTAAGGGCATAACTCGCAAGGGAGATGGCTGAGCCGCTGTACTGCTGCAAGTAGGTGGGCATCCATACATAGATGGCCACCTCCACCGCGACGTACAACATGATCAGCAGCGAGAATCCCAACGCGTACGGATTGCGCATCATGGCGAACGTGCGCGCCAGGTTGATGGGCGTAGCGCTGACATGATGCGTGTGGGGGTAGCGAACCAGCAGTGCGATGGCAATCAATAGCCCACACACGCACGCCGCAATGACATACAGATATTTCCAGGACATGCCAGCGCCCAACAGCAGGGCCACTATCGCAGGTCCGATGATGGCGCCGATGCCGAAGAAGCCTTCGACCTTGTTCATCAGTGCCGTGTGCTCGGCCGTGGATCGGGAAATGTCGCCCACCAAAGCCAGCGCGCCCACCTTGAAGATGCCCACGCCGAATCCAGCGCAGGCGAGCAGTGCGACGAAGATTTCGAAGGAGTTCCCGAACGCGAACAACAACGAACTGACGCCGTATAGCAGCAGCCCGATGATGATCGTGGTCTTGCGCCCGGCGCGATCGGCCATGAAGCCCAGCAGCACGGCGCCGCCTGCGATCGCCGCCATCGGCACATAG
>CBJNAT010000169.1:0-6575 GCA_966434585.1 uncultured Gammaproteobacteria bacterium
GGAGCAGATACAGGAACTCGCGCTTCACCTTCAGGATCTCGATCATCTCGAGCACGCCGCGGCTCGCGGCGTACACGGCGCCTGACCATGACCACGCGCGCGGATCGCCTTCATCGCCGAATTGCGCCACCTTCGATAGATCCACGGAACCGACGAGATCGGCAAGATCCGCAGTGGTCGGGTCGTGCGGGGCATACGTACCCACACCGACGCGTGCCGCCTCGGAGAGAAAGACTCGTTCGACCGGCATGCGCAGGAAATCGCCTTCGAACTCACGCTCGAGACGGTCGCGTGCCCAGGGGCTCAGCTCGCCGCGGATCTCCACGCCGTAGGTGTCGCGGAACTCCGAACGCAAGCTCGATGGAATGAGATTGAGCGGCGACTCGTGCATCGGCGAGCCTTGCAAGGCATACACGGCCCCTTCGTCGGTGTGACTGTATTCCTCGAGGCCCCGCTTCAAGAGAATCGCCATCGTCGATTTGCCGCCCGAGGGCGGACCTAGCAGCAACAGCAGTCGACGGCCAACATCGGAGCCCGAAGCCGCCGCTTTGAAGTAATCGACGATGCGGCCCAGCGGTTCATCGATGCCGTACAGCTCGCGACGGAACAGCTCTTTTGGATTTGGGCCATCGTTCGTCGCAGTGCTGCGGCCGTACCAACAGAACATGTCCCAAAGATATTCGTGGCTCGAACGCGCCAGCTGGCGCACTTGCCCTGGCACGACGGTCCGCAGGAACTCGCCGAACGTGCCCGACCAATGCTTCGCACGATGGACACGGCTGTATGCGCTCAGCGTATCGACAAAGTTCTCACCGCTGCGCGCGGCTCCCTTTGTGTTATCTGACATCGATCGGCCCTCCAGTGTAGTGCCGGACTGTACGCGCCCGATTCGTCATTGACGGATGTGCAAACGGCTCCTGCACGAACTTCAGCGGGCGCGTAACGAACGGCCAAGCGGCCCAAAGTGCGTACGAAGAAGACTGATCCAGCCTCGCACAGGTTCCATCGGTGGCTGCGCGACGCTGGTGCAGCCAACGCGCCCAACACACGGCGAAGCAGATGAAAAATTGGAGTAGATCGAAGGATACGCCCGCAGCGGTGCTGCGACGTGGCATCTGGGAGATGTGACTGAAGCCTTGCGGCCTTAGTTCCAACTGCCGACCCCTGTGGCGAGCGCCACACAGATGAACATATACGACGAATTACTCTCTTTCGCCTTCACAAGCAATGCGCTCCGTTACCAGAACGTTGCACGGTATGTGCCATCGTTATGGCGAATGAACGGCTTCACTCTATATCGGTTGATACGTCAGTGAAACGTGTGTGGCTTCACAAGACTGAGCACAAAGGCCATATCCAGGGAATGTCGCATGCGTGCAGAAAAGAAAAAGGCGCTGTGCATGGAGCACAGCGCCTTGGATCGTCCAGCGGCGTAGTGCTGTTCGCTACGAGGCTGCGCGTAACTCCGCGATGGGGTCGATGCCCAGCGCTTCCCGCAACACATCCTCAACACGTTCGCAGAACACGAATTGGACGTCTTGGCGCACGCTCTCGGGCACGTCTTCCAAGTCCTTACGGTTACGCGCCGGCAAGAGCACCTTCTTCACGCCCGCGCGGTGCGCTGCAACCGACTTCTCCTTGACGCCCCCGATCGGCAGCACCAGACCCCGCAGCGAGATCTCGCCCGTCATGGCGACGTTGCTGTCCACCGTCCGGCCCGTCAGCAGGGAGACGAGCGCCGAGAACATCGATACACCTGCACTCGGGCCATCCTTCGGGATCGCGCCGGCGGGGACGTGGATGTGCACGTCGCTCTTCTCGAACAGGTTTGGATCTATGCCAAGGCTGACGGCTTGAGCTTTCACCAGTGACAAGGCCGTCTGCGCGCTTTCCTTCATGACATCGCCCAGCTGACCCGTGAGGATCAGGCGGCCGCTGCCGGGCACCCGCGTGGCTTCGATGAACAGAATGTCACCGCCGACCGGAGTCCACGCAAGCCCCGTTGCCACACCCGGGACGCTGGTCCGCATCGCCACTTCGCTCTCGAAGCGGGGAGCGCCCAGAATGGTGTGCACGTCATCGGTCGTGAGCGTCTGCTGCTGGATGGAGCCATCCGCAATTCTCACAGCGACGTTGCGGAGGACCGCACCGATCTGTCGTTCGAGATTGCGAACGCCCGCCTCGCGCGTGTATTCGCGCACCAGGTGATGCAGCGCGTCCACGTCGATGCTCGCCTGTTCAGGTTTGAGCCCGTTCGCCTCCAACTGCCGACGCACCAGATAACGCTCGGCGATCTGCACCTTCTCCTCTTCTGTGTAGCCGGTGAGCTCGATCACCTCCATACGATCGCGTAGTGGCCCCGGGATCGTGTCGAGCATGTTGGCCGTCGCGATGAACAGCACCTTGGACAGATCGAACGGCAAGCCGAGGTAGTTGTCGCGGAAGGTGTTGTTCTGTTCAGGATCCAACACTTCCAGCAACGCCGAGGCAGGGTCGCCGTGAATGCCGGCGCCGAGCTTGTCGATCTCATCGAGCATCATCACCGGGTTGCGCGTGCCGGCCTTACGTAGGCCTTGCACGATGTTACCCGGCAGTGCGCCGATGTACGTGCGCCGGTGACCACGGATCTCCGCCTCATCGTGCACACCCCCCAGCGACACACGCGTGAACTTCAACCCGATGGCTCTTGCGATGCTCTGCCCGAGTGAGGTCTTGCCCACCCCCGGCGGACCGACGAAGCACAGAATCGGACTGCGGCCCGTTGGGTTCAACTTCCGGACCGCCAGATACTCAATGATGCGACGCTTGATCTTCTCGAGGCCGTAGTGATCCTCATCGAGGACGCGGCGTGCTTTGTCGATTTCGATGGCTTCCGCATCGAGCTTGCTCCACGGTAGCTGAATCATCCAATCCAGCCATGTGCGGATCATGGAGTACTCGCCGCTCCCGTCGGCCATACGTTCCAGGCGCTTCAGTTCCTTCTTCGCTTGCTCGAGCGCTTCCTCGGGCATGCCGGCTTTGTCGATCGCCTCTGCGAGCTCGCGCAGCTCTTCGCTCGAATCGCCATCCTCGCCGAGCTGCTTCTTGATCTGCCGCAACTGCTCGCGCAGCACAGCCTCCTTCTGCCGCTCGTCGATGGCTTCGCGCGTCTGCTCCTCGATCTGCCGCTGCAAGCGCAGTACTTCGATGCGATGAGTGAGCCACTCGGTCACGCGGTCGAGACGATCGCGCACGTCGAAGGTCTCGAGCAGCTTCTGCTTGTCGGCGGCTTTGATGTCCATGAAGCTCGCGACGAGATCGGCAAGCGCAGATGGCGACTCGACCGCCTGGATTGCGTTCGCGAGCTCAGCCGGTGCTTGCGGCAGCAATGAGATCGCCTCTACCGCCAAGCGCTTCAGGTTCAGCACGCGCGCTTCGATTTCGCTGCCGTCCGCGTTGCTTTCGTTGATGTACTCCACGCGCGCGAGCATGAAGGGCCCGTTGTTCTGGAAGTCGAGCACGCGAAAGCGGCGCTCGCCTTGAGCAACTAAGTGATGTGTGCCGTCCTGAGTGGTGACATATCGCAGAACGTTCGCGACCGTGCCGATGCGATACAGATCGGAGGCTTCCGGTTTCTCCGTGTCCGGCGACTGCTGCAGGACGAAGCCGACTTTGCGCTCCGTGCGCACGGCTTCCTGAGCGCCAGCCACGGTGCGCTCACGATTGATCGAGACCGGCAGCACCGTGCCCGGAAACAGGACCATGTTGCGCACGGGCAAGATGATCAGCATGTCGTCCGACACCTTCGGTGTGACGTCGGTCTGCGTGTTCTGCGAACCTGTTTGAGCTTCGGTCATAGTGATTCTCACGTTGTTACTCAGCCCTGCCGCACCAGACGCAGCGACAGGCAACCATGCTGAAAGAGCTGCTCCACCAGTTCGTACCGCGCAGGCGGCAAGGTGATGCGCCGCTCGAACCGACCGTACGGAATCTCGAGGCGATGGATGTGCGTGGTGTGGCCGTCCATCGGTGCGGGTCGCAGCGCCGTGATCGCGAGCGTCGTGCCGTCGATTGCCACTTTCACGAGATCGGGTGCCACACCGGGCAGCGCCACGGTGATCGCGATCTCGTTCTGCCGACCGAGAATGTCTACCGGCGGCTCCCAGGTAGCGACCGTCTCGCCACAGCGAAAGAATTGCCGCTGCAAGCGCTCGGCCTGCTGCATGCGTTCCAGCGCTTCGGCCCACATCCATCCGCGAGTGATGCGACTAGACATTGCTGCTGCTCGGATCGTTGACAGTTGAGTGATGCATGGTTGGCAACGTTGGGACGATTGGGGGGGAGTCAAGCAGTCTGCTAGTCAGCTAGTCGGCTAGGTTGCTAGCCAGAGGGGCTCGAGGCTCTGGCTAGCCGACTAGCCGACTAGCCAGCCAGCCGACCGGCCGCTCACTCGTGCGAAGATGCACCCCCGCCCACATGCGTCCACACACAAACAACACAATGCCCGCCCGCCATTCCCAGTTCGACGCTGCTTATTACGATCGCTTCTATCGCGACCCGCGTACGCGGGTGACCACGCCGGAGGAGCGCACTTTGCAACTGGCACTCGCGATTGCGGTACTGCGTCACCAGGCCGTTAGCATCACTCGCGTTCTCGATGCAGGCTGCGGGTTGGGCTATGCGCGTAAGCCGCTGCTTCGGGCGTTTCCGAACGCAACGTACACGGGACTCGAGGTCAGCGAGTACTTGTGTAGCAAGTACGGGTGGATTCACTCATCGATAGTCGAGTATCGCGACCGCGCGCCGTTCGACTTCGTGATCTGCAGCGACGTCGTGCAGTACTTGAGCGATCGAGATGCTGCGCGCGCCATCAACAATCTCGCGCGGCTGTGTCGGGGGGTGTTGTACTTCCATACACCGACGCGCGAAGACCTGCGCGGGCTGGTCGACGAAGCGGGTAGCGACACGAACGTGCATTTCCGGCCCGCGGATTGGTATCGCACGAGGTTGCGCCGACACTTCCATCATCTCGGTTTTGGCTTGCACCTTGCGCGCAAGCATGAGCCGATGCAGTGGGAGCTCGAGAGAGCTTGCTAGTCGGCTAGCTAGCTAAGTCAGCTAGTAAGAAAGGGCGACAGGCTACGGGCTACAGGCTACGGCCAGAACGGAAGAGCCATTTTCATCCCTTCGGGGTCGTGCACAGCGCGATGAACAACTAGCCAGAAGTCAGTTCTATTCTGGCTAGCCGACTAGCCGACTAGCCGACTAGCCGACTAGCAACCTAGCGGACCGGCTTGCCCGGCAGCTTCACGCCCTTGAGCCCTGTATGCTGAGTACGCACACGTCCATGCACCCGAGCTGCTTCCTTGCGCTGCCCCGGCGCGCGATGACCTTCGCCGGCATTGCCGGTACCCGCGGGCTGCCACGCCGGAATCAACTGATGCTTGCCTGAGCCGATCAGATCGGCGCGACCCATGCGTTTGAGTGCGGCCCGCAGCATCGGCCAGTTGTTCGCATCGTGATAGCGCAAGAATGCCTTGTGCAGGCGACGCACCTTCAAGCCCTTCGGGATGTGCACGTCTTCACTGCTGCGCGTGATCCGATGCAACGGATTTTTGCCTGAGTGCCACATGGCGGTGGCGGTCGCCATCGGCGATGGCAGGAACGCTTGCACCTGATCCGCACGAAACCCATGCTTCTTGAGCCACAGCGCCAGCTCGAGCATGTCCTCGTCCGTGGTACCCGGATGCGCGGCGATGAAGTACGGGATCAGGTACTGCTCCTTGCCCGCTTCCTTCGAGTACTTATCGAAGAGCTCCTTGAAGCGGTAATACGTGCCGACGCCCGGCTTCATCATCTTCGAGAGCGGACCTTCGCCGATCGCTTCCGGTGCGATCTTCAAATAGCCGCCGACGTGATGCTGCGCGAGCTCCTTCACGTACTCCGGCGACTCGATCGCAAGGTCGTAACGCACGCCCGAACCGATGAGCACTTTGCGAATGCCGGGCAAGGTGCGAGCGCGTCGATACAGTTTGATGAGCGGCGTGTGATCGGTATTGAGGTTCGGACACACACCCGGATACACACACGACGGCTTGCGGCACGCAGCTTCGATCTCACGCGATTTGCACGCGAGCCGGTACATGTTCGCCGTGGGTCCACCGAGATCCGAAATGACGCCGGTGAATCCAGGCGTCTGGTCGCGCACCGCTTCCACTTCACGAATGATGGACTCTTCCGAGCGGCTCTGGATGATTCGGCCTTCGTGTTCGGTGATCGAGCAGAACGTGCACCCACCGAAACAACCGCGCTGGATCGCGATCGAAAAGCGAATCATCTCGTATGCAGGAATTTTCGCGTCGCCATACATCGGATGCGGCACGCGTCGGTACGGTAGCTCGTACACCGCGTCCATCTCTTTCGTTGTGAGCGGAATCGGCGGCGGATTCAGCCACACATCCACATCGCCATGTCGCTGCACGAGTGCTCGCGCATTCCCAGGATTCGACTCGAGATGCAGGATGCGCGAGGCATGCGCGTAGAGAATCGCATCGTCCTTCACGGTGTCGAAGGACGGCAGGCGGATGACTGAGTGC
>CBJNAT010000170.1:0-6545 GCA_966434585.1 uncultured Gammaproteobacteria bacterium
ACCTTGCCATCACCCGCGGGAAACGGACCATATGGATAGATGGTGGCATGCGCGGCGCCGGTCCGCGGCGGCGGCGGCGCGCCCTCGAAGGCGTAGTACAGCGGATAGCTCATCCACTCGGTCATGGTCTCGAGCAGCGAGACATCGATGCGGCAGCCGCGCCCTGTGCGCCCCCGCGCGAGCAACGCCAACAGAATGTTGCTGTAGGCGTACATGCCAGCCGAAATGTCTGCAATGGAATTGCCGGCCTTGCTCGGTTCGTCCGGCGTACCTGTGATGGAGACCAGCCCGGACTCGCTCTGGATCAGCAAGTCGTAGGCTTTCTTGTCGCGATACGGACCGGTATCGCCGTATCCGGAGATGTCGCACACGATCAGGCCCGGATGGTCGTTCTTGAGCGCGTCATAGGACAGCCCTAGCCGCGCCGCTGCACCCGGACCTAAGTTCTGCACGAACACATCGGCACTTTGCAGAAGCTTGGCGAGGATCTTTGCGGCTTCCGGATGCTTCACATCCAGCGTGAGACTCTCTTTCGAGCGATTGATCCAGACGAAATGCGAAGCGAGCCCACGCACCCGGTCGTCGTAGCTGCGGGCAAAATCGCCCACGCCCGGCCGCTCGATCTTGATCACGCGCCCGCCGTGATCGGCGAGCTGCCGTGTGCAGAAGGGCGCGGCGATGGCATGTTCCATCGAGACGACTGTGATGCCCTCTAATGCTCGCATACCGCCCTCAAAACGACCGCGGCAGCCCGAGCACGTGCTCGGCGACGTAGCTCAAGATGAGATTCGTCGAGATCGGCGCGACTTGATACAACCGCGTCTCGCGGAACTTGCGCTCCACATCGAACTCGCACGCGAAGCCGAAACCGCCGTGCGTTTGCAAGCAGACGTTCGCCGCCTCCCACGAGGCCTTGGCCGCCAGATACTTCGCCATGTTCGCTTCCGCGCCACAGGGCTTATGCGCGTCGAACAGCGCGCATGCCTTGAAGCGCATGAGATTGGCAGCCTCGATCTCGATGTACGACTCGGCAATCGGGAACTGCACACCTTGGTTCTTGCCGATGGGCCGATCGAACACCACCCGCTCATTCGCGTACTTGCTTGCGCGCTCGACGAACCAGTAGCCATCGCCAATGCACTCCGCCGCGATGAGCGTGCGCTCGGCGTTCAAGCCATCCAGGATGTACTTGAAGCCCTTGCCCTCCTCGCCGATCAGGTTCTCCACAGGAATCTCGAGGTTATCGAAGAACAGCTCGTTGGTTTCGTGGTTCACCATGTTTGGAATGGGTCGCACTGAGAGCCCTTTGCCCACCGCCTGATGCAGGTCGACGAGGAAGATCGACATGCCTTCCGACTTGCGTGCGACTTGCGAGACCGGCGTGGTGCGTGCGAGCAGGATCATCATGTCGGAGTGCTGCAGACGCGAGATCCACACCTTCTGGCCGTTGACCACGTAGCGGTCGCCCTTCTTCACCGCCGTCGTCTTCAGCTTGGTCGTATCTGTGCCGGTGGTCGGCTCGGTCACGCCCATGGACTGCAGGCGCAACTCACCCGTCGCGATTTTGGGCAAGTACTTGCGCTTCTGCTCCTCCGAGCCATGTCGCACGAGGGTGCCCATGTTGTACATCTGCCCGTGACACGCACCGGAGTTGCCCCCGCAGCGATTGATCTCCTCCATGATCACGGAGGCTTCCGTAAGCCCGAGACCTGAGCCGCCGTACTCATGCGGAATCAACGCGGCGAGCCAGCCTGCTTCGGTGAGCGCATCGACGAAGCTTTCAGGATACGCACGCTGCTCGTCGATCTTGCGGAAGTACTCATCCGGGTACTGCGCACAGAGGGAACGGACTCCATCGCGGATTTCTTGATATTGATCGGGTGCTTTCATGAACGGCAATACAAATGAAGTGAATCGATCAGGCGAGCACGACTCGTGCTTCGGTGGCGAGTCCACCCCGCTCCTCCTGCGCCCACAGGCGAATGGACTTCGCGTCGTCCGGCTCTGGCGCGCCGCAGACAACGAAGGGCGCCGTGTCGAACAGCGGTATCGCCGCGCGAAACGAAAAACGGGCCACGCGTGCATCGGGCAACGAACGCTGCACGAGATCGAGCAGCAACGTTGCGATCAAGGGGCCATGCACGACCAGTGCGGGATAGTGCTCGACTTCAGTCGCATAGGGTCGGTCGTAATGAATGCGATGCGCGTTGAAGGTCAGCGCGGAATACCGGAACAACAGCACGGGATCGGGCTTGATCTCACGGCGCCAGACAGCGCCTTCGGGCGCGGGTGTCGGCGCCAGCGCGGCACCGGGTTGCGGAGCATCGCGATAGACGATGTCCTGCTCCTCGGTGATGGCCAGCGTCTCGCCGCATCGGACTTCATGTGTCACCTTCACAAAGACGAGCGTGCCCGAGCGACCGCTCTTCACATTCACATCCGCAATGCGCGATGCGCGCGAGATTTGCGTGCCGACGCGCAAGTCCGCATGAAACTGCACGCGACTGCCAGCCCACATGCGCCGCGGTAGCGACACCGGCGGCAGGAATCCACCGCGCCGTGGATGACCGTCGGCGCCGAGCTGGGACTGAGCGGCCGTAGGTAGGAAGTAGAGCCAATGGGCGAGCAGTGGCATCGCGCCCCCCTGCACAACATCGACTTCACGATCTAGCAGCGCCGCGAGGCCGCGAATCGGTGCCGGAGCCGCTGAATCCGTCAATGTTTCAGTGCGGCCAATCCAAGCGGTGAGCTCCTGCGCGTCGAGAGTCATGACCGTAGATACCGCTAGCGGACCTCGACAACCGAACCAGCAGCGCTGGCACCGCGCGCGTCGGCTGAACTGCCATTGCCTGCGTACACGCCCGAGGCGCGCTTTGCCACATCGACGATAATCTCGCGCAACCTATCGACCTCACCGGTAAAGCGGTCTGCCGGCGCACCGATCGCCATCGCGGCAACCACTTCTCCGTCGACACCATAGATCGGCGATGAGATGGCGGCGGAGCCGACGAACATCTCGCTCACACTGATCGAAAAACCCGCGCGGCGAATCTCCTCGAGCTTGCGTCTGAGCTCCTTGCGATCCGTCAGCGTGAACTCGTTGTGACGAATGAGCTTCGCCGTGCGCACGAAGTTCTCCTGCCAATCGGCATCCGCAAAAGCGACCAGCACACGCCCGGCTGCCGTGCAGTACAACGGACGCGTCGCCCCGATCGGTATGGAGTAGCGGATCGACTTCGAGCTATCGATCGCGTCGATGTAGGTGATGACTTCCTGCTCGCGATCCAGCACACCGATGTAGACGGATTCACCCGAGCGCGCCGCGAGCTCTTCCAGATAGGGGCGGATCACCTTGCCGAAGTTCCACACGGACATGATGTTCGCCGCGAGCCGGAATGCGGCGGGTCCGAGTCGATACGAGCCGTGGCTATGCAAGAGATAGCCGTCCGCCACGAGCGGCCGCAAGAGATTCAGCAGGCTGCTCTTCGGCGACTCGAGCACCGTGTTGAGCTCCGCGAGCGAAAGGCCGTCCGACTTCTTCGAGAGCGTGTCGAGCAGACGCAGAACTCGTGTCAGCGCGCGTGGACCTGTGGTCTCGCGATCGACGGCATCGCCCACCATCTTGTCGGTTTTCATGATGCCCTTCTAACTCACGCCAGAGGCCAGCGATGCGTTACTCGAGCTCTATGAGCCCGTTGTTCAACACAATCACGTCCCGCGCTGCGACGCGCGCACGCAAGTGCACATGATTGCCGCGTCGCCAGAGCTGGAAGCGCACGGTTTCGCCGGGGTACAACGGCGCCGTGAAACGCACCGACATCGCTTTCAAGCTCTCGGGCCGATAGTCGCAGCACGCTTTCAGGACCGTATGCGTCGCCATGCCGAACGTGCACAGACCATGCAAGATGGGTCGCGGGAAGCCTGCCTTGCGAGCGACTTCCGGATCGGCATGTAGTGGGTTGTAGTCGCCGCTCAGACGATAGATCAGTGCAGCCTGCTCCAGAGAAGGCAGGTCGACTTCCATGTCAGGCGCCGCATCGGGCATCGCGGGCAATGCTTCGGGGCCGGGATCGCTGACGCCGGACTGCGCACTGAAACCGCCATCGCCACGCAGAAAGGTCACTTGCGTGCTTTGCGCGAGCGGCTCGCTGGAACCCGATGCATAGATGTCGCGCTGGATGACGGCAATCGCACCCTTGCCCGCACCTTTGTCGGTCAGCGACACGACTCGATTCTTGGCAATCAGCGTAGCCGCCGCAGGCAGTGGCTTGAAGATGCGAATGCGCTGCTCGCCGTGCACGAGCTTCACCCAATCGGCGCCGGTGCGCGGATCGCGCCACCAGAAGCCGGGCGTACCCAGCACGGCAACCATCGAGGGCACGACCTGCAGATCTTTCTCGTAGACGAATCGTAGTTGTCCTGCATCCATCGGATCGAATCCGAAACCGATGCCGAGCGCGTACAGCATCGTGTCGCGCTGCGTGTACGTGTGCTCGATGTTCCCAAAGTCCCAGTTCTTGACGGCCTGATAGTCGAGCATGCGATTCCCAGATGATCTTCAGACGGGTTCGAACACCACGAGCGGCTGATCGTTCTCCTGCACGATCTTCGCTTGCACGGCCATGCCGATCTTGACCTCTTCAGGCGCGATGCCCACGACACGAGTCATCATACGCGGCCCCTCCGCCAGATCGATCAAAGCCAGGTTGTAGCTAGGCGTCGGCGGTTTCTGGCGAATGACCGTGGTGCTGTACACCGTGCCGCGACCTGATGCTTCCACCCATTCGAGCTCCGTCGAACCGGTGCCCGGCTCGACGACGCGCGGATAAAAGATGTAGCGACCCGTCGTGCGGCTGCGCTGAATGCGAAAGCTCCCTTCAGCGAGAAACTTCTGGTACTCGGTTTCGGGATGCAGTGCGCCCATGTCGTTCGCTCAGCCGTGCATGGTGAGTCCGCCGCTGACGCTCAGCACCTGCCCGGTGATGTAGTCCGTCGCGGGTGAAGCGAAGAACACGATGGCATTGGCCACTTCCACGGGCTGCGCGAGCCGTCGCAGCGGAATCGCCTTCACGAGCGCTTCGCGCAAGCTCGGGTTCTGTATGCCTTCGTGGAAGAGCGGTGTGTCCGACGGGCCCGGAGCGATGCAGTTGCAGTTGATGCGGTGGCGAGCCATTTCACGCGCCAAGCCCTTCGTGAACGCGATGATCGCCCCCTTGCTGCCCGAGTAGAACGTCTCGCCCATGCTGCCGACGCGACCGGCATCGCTCGCAACGGTGACGATCTTGCCGCCGGCGTTGCGCGCGACCATGTCCGGCAGGAAACGCTGAATCATGCGTACGGGACCGACGTAGTTGATGGCGATGACCTGATCCCAAAACTCCGGCGTGTTCTCGAGGAACGGACCGACGCGTTCCCAACCTGCCACGCTCGCGATCACGTCGACCCCACTGGTGGCGCGCGCCTTGACTGTGTCGACGAAGTTATCGATGGACGCACGATCGGTGAGGTTCAACGGAATGAACTCTGCCTTACCGCCCGCGGCGACGATCTCCTCCACAGCCGCGCGCCCGCCCTGCTCGTTCACATCGCCGCCGAACACGCGGGCTCCCGCATTAGCGAATAGTTTCGCGGTGGCGCGGCCAATGCCGGACGCACAACCGGTGACGACGACGGCTTTGCCGGAAACGTCAGTGGCTTGCCGCCAATTGGGGGTGCTGGGCTCTGTCATGTGTTCGTTCTCGCGTTGAGATTGGCTGCGTTTGCACTGCCGGATCTCGTTCATATTTGTGAACTACGTTCAGAGTATCCGGCACGGGAGCGTCGGTCAACCGTAGCTTTGAAGCACCGTTTTCAGCTCATTCGAGGTGGTGAAAAGGCTCGTCCACGCCGTTGACTCGATCCCGGACATTGTTCAAGCTACCGCACATCATTCACATAGTTGTCTTGGAGCGGATACGGATAGTGGATGGCGGATAGATCCCGAGTGACCGACCTATCCGCTATCCGCTATCCGCGATCCGCTGGACCCGACACTCAGCGAGATACAGACATGACCCGAATGGTGGAAGGCAAAGTCGTCGTCGTCACGGGTGCAGGCGGCGGCATCGGCCGTGACTTTGCACTCGCATTTGCGCAGCACGGTGCGAAAGTCGTCGTCAATGACGTTGGCAAGGATGCGGAAGGCCGCTGGGCTGCAGATAGGATCGTGAGCGAGATCAAAGCCGCCGGCGGCGAGGCCATCGCGAGCACCGAGAGCGTCGCGGACTGGCAGGCAGCCGGCCGTACGATCGAGGCCGCCGTCTCCACGTTCGGCCGCATCGATTGTGTGGTGAACAACGCGGGCATCGTTCGCGACCGGTTCTTCTTCAATATGAGTCTGGAAGAGTGGCGGGCCGTCATCGATGTGCACTTGAACGGTTCGTTCTATATGGCGCGCGCCGCGGCACCGCACTTCAAGAACCAGAACAGCGGCGCCTACGTGCACATGACCTCGACCTCGGGCCTAATCGGCAACCTCGGTCAGGCCAACTACAACTCCGCGAAGA
>CBJNAT010000171.1:0-6528 GCA_966434585.1 uncultured Gammaproteobacteria bacterium
CGCGGGCCTTTTTGTTGGTGGCTTTTGTCCTCGCGAGAGTTCGCCAGTGAGCCACGCCGCTCTACTATCCGCGCTCAGTCATCTGTGAACCGCCTCTGCATGCTGTACCCGCTGATTCGTCGTGCGCTCTTCTGCCTGGAACCGGAGCGTGCTCACGCAGTGACCTTTGAGGCATTGCGACTTGCATATGGTGTGGGCTTGCTTCGCAGGGCGGGTAATGAGCCGGGTCCACCCGTGAAACTGCTGGGCCTCGACTTTCCGGGTCGAGTGGGACTGGCCGCTGGCTTGGACAAGAACGGTACGTGTGTCGACGCGCTCCATGCCTTGGGCTTCGGTTTCATAGAAGTGGGGACTGTTACGCCGTTGCCTCAACCAGGTAATCCAAAGCCTCGGGTGTTTCGCATTCCCGCGGCAGGCGCTTTGATCAATCGAATGGGCTTTCCGAATGATGGAGCGGAGGCGCTGGTGGAGTGCTTGAAGGCGCGCCGTGCGCGCGGCATCTGCGGTGTGAACATCGGCAAGAATGCGAGCACGCCGATCGAGCATGCCGTCGACGATTATGTGAGTTGTTTGAAGACGACCTACGCGTATGCCGATTATCTGGTGGTGAACGTGTCGTCGCCCAACACCAAGGGGCTGCGCGCTCTCCAAGAGCCCGAGCAACTTCGTCCCGTGTTGTCCGCGCTGTATGCCGAACGCGAGCGACGTGTGCAGTCGGGCGAGCGCTCTGTGCCGATCCTCGTGAAGATCGCGCCGGACCTCACCGATGCTCAGTTGGTTGGGCTTGCCGAGTTATTCACCTCGGTTGGCTTGGAGGGTGTGATTGCGACGAATACGACGATGGAACGATCGGGGCTTTCGCCGCAGGCGACACATGCGCAAGAGAGCGGGGGACTCAGCGGTCTCCCATTGCGAGCACGGTCGCTCGAGGTCGTTCGCCGATTGCGTCAGCTCGTCGGGTCGAAGATGGTGATCGTCGGTGCCGGGGGGATCTTCGATGCGAAGGACGCGCTAGAGATGCGGGCCGCTGGCGCCGATCTCGTGCAGGTCTACACGGGTTTCATCTACCGAGGGCCCGCGTTGATCAAGGAGATCGCCGCGGCCTTGCGGAACTGATCGAAGCGTTCCGCTTCATCGAATCACGATGGTTTGATCGTCTTTACACCGTCGGCGGCGCCGACCAGCAACACATCCGCGCGTCGACGGGCAAACAACCCGACTGTCACGACGCCGGCGATCTGATTGATGGTGGTTTCCAGCGCCACCGGATCGACGATTGAGAACTGCCGCACATCCAGAATCCAGTTGCCGTTGTCGGTCACGACGCCTTCGCGCCACTCGGGACGACCGCCGAGCTTCACGAGTTCGCGTGCTACGTAGGATCGCGCCATCGGGATCACTTCGACGGGCAGCGGAAACCGTCCGAGCACTGGGACGCACTTGGATTCATCCACGATGCAGACAAACTGGCGTGATGCGGCGGCGACGATCTTCTCTCGCGTGAGTGCCGCACCCCCACCCTTGATGAGTCGCAGGTGAGGATCCGCCTCGTCTGCGCCATCCACGTACAGCGGCAGTTCGCCGACGAAGTTGAGGTCGAAGACGTCGATTCCATGCTTCCGCAAACGCGCGGTGGAGGCTTCGGAACTCGAAACGGCACCCTTTATGCGCAACTTCCGCGCGGCCAATGCATCGATGAAGTAGTTCACCGTGGAGCCCGTGCCGACGCCGACCACGGTGTCTTCCTCGACGTAGCGAAGTGCTCCTTCCGCTGCCGCTTGCTTGCGTTCGTCTGAATTCACGATGGCTGCTCTCGATCGACTGCCTGCACGAAACGCCTATTTTCCTAGGGCCGGAAACGACTGTGCCCGCTTTCGCGGGCACAGTCTTCATCACATCAAGGCAGAAGCGAAGTTACTTCTTCTTGGCGGCCTTCTTCTTGCTCGCCTTCTTCTTCGCTGCGCCTTTCTTCTTGGTTGCCATAGTAATAAGTCTCCATGTCGAGTTAGTCCGCGCGCAGTATATACATAAACTAAAAACAGCAAGCAAGAGGTGTGTAGGTGTTCATGTACATAGAGTTGAACGCCATCACATCATCCCTTCACATCAACGAGGCGATGAAGCGCCACTCGCTCGCACTCACCGGCGTCACCGAGAGTCGGTTACCGCGCCTCAGGATGATCATGTCCTTAAGCGTATCGTCGGCATGTTTGCGTAACTCTTCCAAGGTGATGACCTCATCGAGCGCCTTCTCCAACTGCACCTCGACCGCATACCACTTGGGTTTAGCCGGATCGCTGTCTGCATCGTAGTAGGGGTGCTTCGGATCGAGTGCGGAAGGGTCGGGGAAAGCCTCGCGCGTGATCTTCACGATGCCCGCGATGCCCGGTTCAGGGCAGCTCGAGTGATAGAAGAAGCCGAGGTCTCCGACCTTCATGGCGCGCAGGTAATTACGAGCCTGGAAGTTGCGCACGCCGTCCCATGCACTGCGCTGACGCGGTGCCTTCTTCAGATGTTGAATGCCGAAGGTATCGGGCTCGGACTTGAGCAGCCAGTAGTTCATTGCAACTCCTTTCTTCTACCGAACCATCGCACGCCGCTTTCGCTGACGACGGCATCGACGGGTACATCGAGTGATTGATGGGGGATCTCGGCGACTCGTTGGAAGTCGTAGACGAGAGCGATGAGGCGCGGGCGGCGCCACAAAGCTCTGCGGCGGTGAGCAAAGCTCCGATCGTAGAAACCGCCCCCCATCCCGAGCCGCATGCCGCTGTCATCGATCGCGACCGCAGGCACCAAGACCAGATCGAGCTTGATGGCCGGCGTCGTCGCGCCGTTGACGGGCTCTAGCATCCCGAAGCGGTGACGGCGCAACCGAGTATCCACGTCCCAACGTACGAAGCGCATCCGACGCGATCGCCAACTCACGATGCGCGGCAGGAACAGCTCGCACTTGAGCTCGCGCAGACGGCGAACGACGTCATCGAGCAACACTTCCCCACCCATCGGGCTGTAGAGCGCGATGCGTTGCCCGGCGTGCCCGATGCCGGCTCCGCGTAGGGCGGCAGCAATGCGCTTCGAGCGCTGGATGCGCTCGCTCGAGGTGAGCTGCCGACGCTGAGTCTTGATTCGGCGCCGAAGCGCCGTGCGAATGAGATGAGGGTCTTGCATGAAGCACGCGGAAAGCTCGAGCAGGACTGCTTTATACCGCGGCGGGCTGCTGGCGATGCAGCAGAGAGAAGCGGCGCTACCCGCCTGTGCCGGTGTAAGTCATTGCTCTCGACACGGAGCAATAGGTGGGAATCAGCCGAAGCACCTAAGGCTTTCCGCAGCGGTCGCCCGCGCGGACTTGCACAATGATGCCCCGAGTCCGAGACCCATGGGTGTTTACATTAGGGTCGAGAGGTAACCCGACTTACTGTCGAACACCGCAGGCAGCGCCTATCTAACCTGTCGTCCGAACTCATGGGTCCGGACGCGTTCAACTCAAGTTCTGTCGGATCAACGAATCGAATGCGCGAAAGTTTCGCCGCGGCTCGAACGATCCGACTTCAAACAATCTACAGCTCGAGCTGTCGGCCCTGAGTTATAGCCCCTTCGACCCGCTCGCGCATCTGTCGAATACGCTGACCGGCTTCGCCACCCGAGGTTTCCTGCTTCTTGAGCTTGAGCAGCTCGTTCGCGAGGTTCAGGGCAGCCATCACGGCAATGCGATCCAGACCGACCACGCTGGCCGCATCGCGGATCTCGCGCATCTTCTGGTTCACGTACTCCGCCGAGTCGAGCAGCTCGGTACGTTCCTCCGGCAGACAGGCGATCTGGTAGTCCTTCTCTAGAATGCGTACCCCAATCCGCACCATACGTTCGCTCATGCGCCATGCTCCATTGCTTTCAGACGACCGATCATGGCCTCCACACGGGCGCGCACCTGCTCGTTTTTCTGCAGCAGCCCGGCCCGCTCGTTCATCAGCGTGTCCTGCCGCTGCCGCAGTGCGCGATTCTCTTCTTTCAG
Organism: uncultured Gammaproteobacteria bacterium; assembly: GCA_966434585.1. Taxonomy (GTDB): domain Bacteria; phylum Pseudomonadota; class Gammaproteobacteria; order Steroidobacterales; family Steroidobacteraceae; genus DATELY01. The sequence continues at coordinate 4,013 of CBJNAT010000171.1, forward strand.
CTGCGAAATGAGCGTCAGCAACTCATCGAGGCGACCCTCGAGCTGCCGCAGTTCCTGTTCGACCGAAAGAGATTCATTCGTGCTCATGACGTCGATTATGCGCAGCGCGTTCGTAATGGGTCAAACGCTGGAAGCAGGTGGATGCCGCTACTCGCGGTGGAGCGATGGCGGATAGTCCAAGCCCGGAAAATGTGCGGTGCTAACATGTGCGGCCATGATGCACGTGAGCTTCGCCGAACTCGATCAGGTACTGCAGAGCACGGGCTCCGCCGTTGCTGCGGCGGAGGGTCACGGTGCGCTGTGCGGCGCGTTGTGTGCCGCCAACGATTACACGCTGGAGCGCTGGATCGAAGAAGTGATCCCCGAAGAGAGCGAGGCGTTCGATGACTCCGCACGCGAAGCGCTGCGGCTGGTCTACGACGACACCCGCCGGGCATTGCGTGAAGACCAAATGGAGTTCACACCGCTGTTACCGGACGACGACATGACCCTCGATGTGCGCGCTGTAGCGCTGGGGTCGTGGTGTCAGGGCTTCTTGTACGGTTTGGGGCTGAGCGGCATCGATCCGCAAGAGAAGCTATCTGGCGACGTGCAGGAGGTGCTCGCGGATCTCACGCACATCGGTCGCGCCACGGTCGACGTCGATGCCTTGGAAGAGGACAGCGAGACGGCGTACGCCGAGCTCGTCGAGTACCTGAGGGCCGGTGCACAGCTCATTCACGACGAGCTGATGCAGAGGCGCCAGAAAGAACTCTAGAACCCTATCTCAATCATCAATCACGAATCACAATCCACACCTGAACCCTCTGGCTAATTGTTCATCGCGCTGCGCCCGACCACGAAGACATGAAACCCTGCATCGCGTGCCACCTGGGCACAGGGAAGTGCCCCGCCGCCGGAGGTGGCGAGAGAGCAGCAAAAATCACACTTTTTGCTGCTCTCTCGGGCGTCGTGACAGGAGTCCGATCGCCCGTTTCTTACTACCCGACTAGCAGACCAGCAGACTAGCCGTCTCATTCAACACATAAAGCCTGCATGCGCAAAGATGAATTCGCCCGCCGTCGGGCGCAGCTGATGAAGATGATCGGCAAGGGCGCGATCGCGATCCTGCCGACCGCGCCGGAACGGGTGCGCAACAACGACGTTCATTATCACTATCGCGCCGACAGCGACTTCTTCTATCTCACCGGGTTCGGCGAGCCCGAGTCGGTGGCAGTGCTGATCCCAGGCCGGCCGCAGGGCGAGTACATCCTGTTCGTGCGCGATCGGGATCCCGCACGCGAAACATGGGATGGCCGGCGTGCGGGGCCGGAGGGCGCCACTCGCGACTACGGCGCGGACGATGCGTTTCCGATCACGGACATCGACGACATCCTGCCTGGGCTGCTCGAGACATGCGGGCGCGTCTACTACACGATGGGTCTGCACTCGGAATTCGATCACCGTGTCATCGGCTGGGTGAACCAGTTGAAGGCGCGTGCGCGGACCGGCGTGCAACCGCCGCAGGAGTTCGTCGCGCTCGATCACGTGTTGCACGACATGCGCCTGTTCAAGTCGCGCGCCGAGCTCGATTCGATGCGCAAAGCGGGCCGAATAGCCGCCGCTGCGCACGTTCGTGCGATGCAGTTCACCCGGCCGGGGCGGATGGAATACGAAGTCATGGCCGAGTTGCTGCACGAGTTCCGCCGCCATAACGCGGATACGTCCTATCACCCCATCGTCGGCGGCGGTGCGAACGGCTGCATCCTGCACTACCACGAAAACGACGCACCGCTGCAGGACGGAGAACTCCTGCTGATCGACGCGGGTTGTGAGTACGAGCTCTACGCGTCTGACATCACGCGCACCTTCCCGATCAGTGGCCGATTCAGTCCCGAGCAGCGTGCGGTGTACGAGGTCGTGCTCGAGGCCCAGCATGCGGCCTTCGCGAAGATCGGCCCGGGTCATCACTGGAACGAAGCTCACGATGCCGCGGTGCGGGTCATCACACAGGGCTTGGTGAAGCTTGGCCTCCTCAAGGGCAAAGTCCCGAAGCTCATCAAGGACGGCGCCTATCGCACTTTCTTCATGCACCGCACCGGCCATTGGCTCGGCATGGACGTGCATGACGTGGGCGACTATCGAATTGGCGGTGAGTGGCGCACGCTGGAGCCCGGCATGGTGATGACCGTGGAACCAGGTATCTACATTCCGGCGGGAACGAAAGGCGTGCCGCGGCGATGGTGGAACATCGGCATTCGCATCGAGGACGACGTCGTGGTCACGCGCGACGGTCATGAAGTGCTCACGGATCGCGTGCCGACCGATCCCGATGAGATCGAGAAACTGATGCAGGCGACATGAGCCTGAAGCGATGAGTTCTCCAGCGGACTACGACGTGGTGATTGCAGGCGGTGGTCTGGTCGGTGCCAGTTTGGCGCTCGCCCTCGCACCATTGGGACTGCAGGTTGCGCTCCTGGAAGCCAGCATGCCCTCGACCGAGGAAACTCACGCCAGCTTCGATGAGCGGACGACGG
>CBJNAT010000172.1:0-6518 GCA_966434585.1 uncultured Gammaproteobacteria bacterium
CGCTGCAGCTCATCGCTGTGACGTTTGCGCTCCGACTTACTCGGGCGCTCGTCGGCGTCTTCGCTCTCGTCGTCGATCATGGAATTGCTACAACCGGTTGGGGCAGGCGGGGGATTCTAAGCGGCCAGCGAAGCCGCTGTTAGAATCGGCCGCATGACTACCGACATCCAGACCTCGCCGGCGCCCCAGCCGCTGCTCTCCCGTTCACAATTGCAATCGCTCGTATCGCTTGCGCTCGACGAGGCCAAGCGTGCCGGCGCGACCGAGGCCGAGGTGGGCTTGAGCGTGGACACCGGGTTGTCCGTCACGGCGCGTTTGGGCGAGGTGGAAACGCTCGAATACCAGCGCGATCGCGGTATGGGCGTCACCGTGTATCGCGGGAAGCGCAAAGGCGCCGCGAGCACATCCGATTTGAGCGAAAAGGCGATCCGCGAAACGGTGGCGAAGGCGCTCAGCATCGCCACGTTTACAGCGGAGGACGAGTGCGCCGGCCTGCCAGATCCCGAGACGCTCGCTCGCGACATACCGGAGCTCGATCTAGATCACGCCTGGGATCTCGCGCCCGAAGCCGCACGCGATCTCGCGGTGAATTGCGAGGCGGCGGCGCTCGCTGTCGATAAGCGTATCGGCAATTCGGAAGGCGCGACCTTGTCGACTCATCGCGGCGTGCGTGCCTTCGGTAATTCTCTGGGCTTCATCGGTGGCTACGAGAGCACCATTCACAGCTTGAGCTGCGTCGTGATCGCGCAAGAGAACGGCGAGATGCAGCGTGACTATTGGTATAGCTCAGTGCGGGACTGGCGCGAGCTCGATGAGGCGGGTGCCATCGGCCAGCGGGCGGCTGAGCGCGCGTTGCGGCGCCTCAATGCACGGAAGATCGCGACGACGAGTGCGCCGGTGTTGTTCGTGCCTGAAATCGCGCGTGGTCTGTTCGGCCATTTCGTCGGCGCGATCCGTGGCGGCAGCCAGTATCGCCGCGCTTCGTTCCTGCTGGATGCGGCTGGTAAAGAGGTGTTTCCGAGCTGGATGCAGATTTCGGAACGCCCGCACATCCCCAAGGCACTGGGTAGCGCACCGTTCGACAGTGAAGGTGTCGTGACTCGCGACCGCGAGCTCGTGCAAGCCGGCGTGCTCACGGGGTATGTCCTCAGTACCTACTCCGCACGCAAGCTTGGGTTGAAGACGACCGGCAACGCCGGCGGCACGCACAATCTGATCGTGAAGCCCGGGACCGAGGATTTTTCGACATTGCTCAAGCGGATGCAGAAAGGCCTCGTCGTGACGGAATTGATGGGCCAAGGTGTCAACGGCGTGACCGGCGATTACTCGCGCGGCGCCGCGGGGTTCTGGGTGGAGAATGGCGAGCTCGCGTATCCCGTCCACGAGATCACGATCGCGGGGAACCTGAGGCAGATGTATCGCGACATCGTTGCCGTTGGCAGCGATGTGGATGCGCGCGGCGGTATCAGAACGGGATCGGTGCTGCTGGGCGAGATGATGATTGCGGGGGAGTGAGGGTCAGCTAGCAAGCTAGTCGGCTAGTCAGCTAGCCAGAGGGGAGAGCTCTTTTCTGGCTAGCCGACTAGCAGACTAGCCGACTAGCGAACTAGGCACTAGCCGCGCCTTCTCTCATGCGCCAACTCATGCCCCTTCCCCTGCTGCACGAGATCCTTGAGTGTCGTCCCTTTCACGCTGTCTCTGATGGCTGTGTCTACCGAGCGAGCCACGTTCACAGCCGCCACGATGCTGCGAATCCGATTGAGTTTCGGACCCGCATGGTCGTTGCGAATTGCCTCGATGATATCCGCAAGCTCGATGTTGGCCGGATCGCGTCCGGGCAACCAAACTTCCGCGTCGGTTGCAACCAGCAAACCTTTCGCTTCTAGCGCGTCCACGACCGGTGCGAGCGTGCCACTCGGAATGTCCAAATGCTCGGCCAGCTTGTTCAACGTCCAGTGCTGCTGAGGCTGCTCGTAGTCGCTTGCGATCAGGTAGCTCACCGAAAGCCCGATCCGTTCGCGCATGGCGCCCGTCAGCTGTAGAACGCTGCGGCCGGGCCGCAAGTATTGCGGGTTCTGCACGTAGAACGAGAGCTGCGCACCCACGAGCAGCATGAGCCACGATAGATGTAACCAGATGAGCGCAAAGATGAGGATGGCAAAACCCGCGTAGATCGCGAGCGTCATCGTGGATCGGGCGATGAAACCAGTGAACAATGCACCGCCCGTTGCCCATAGCACGCCCGCGAAAGTGCCGCCAATGACTGCGGCCTTGACGTGCACGCGCGTGTTGGGCAAGAGAATGTACACGAGCGAGAAGAGCAGGATGACGAGCAGATAGGGTGTGATCTTGCCCATGACCACGAGCATCGCGCCGAAAGGCTGATGCGTCGCCAGTTCGCGCACGAACGCACTGCTCGAGAACGCCGCCAACAACCCGAGAGCGACAACCGTCAGCGCCGGGGCGATCACGATGATGCTGACGTACTCCGTGAAGCGCCGTGCGAAGCTGCGTGGCTGCTCGACTCGCCATACGAAATTGAAGCTCTCCTCGACCTTCTGAATGGTCGTGATCACCGTGTAGATCAGGAACAGCAAGCCGATGGAGCCGAGCACGCCGCCGCGCACACGCTCGACGAACTCCATGATGCGACTCGTGAGCTCGTACCCACGATCCCCGAGCGGTTGTAGAACTTGATACAGGAGCGGTTCGAGATCGCGGTGATAGCCAAGGCCCTTGAGCACGGAAAACGACAATGCGATCAGCGGCACGATGGACAACAACGTTGTGTAGACGAGGCTCACCGCGCGCAGGGTGAGGTCGCCCTTCGCAAGATCACGAGCGAGGGCGTACGGATAGCGCAGGAAGCGCGTGAGCAGCAGGCGTGCCTGGGTGGCCTGCTCGGGGGGCTCGAACAGCCATTCTTCGATCCGGTAGTGCCATTGCGCCAACATGGCGTTGGTTATACGCCGGCGCGTCGGGGCAGCTCAACGAAGAACTTCGCGCCGGCCCCCGGCTGACTCTCGGCCCACACCCGCCCGTTGTGCCGTGCTACGAGTCGTTGCACCAGCGCCAAGCCGATCCCGTTACCCGCTAGCGAGGGATCGACATGAAGCCGCTGGAAGGGAACGAACAGCTTGTCGCTGTACCTCGGGTCAAAGCCGATGCCGTTGTCGGCTACACAGAGGATGATGCTGTTGTGCTGGCTGGTCTGCGCTACCGCAATCCGCGGGGCTGCAACGGGTGTCGTGGCTGTCACTGCGTTCTGCAATAGCTGCTGCAGGACCGTCTTGAGTGCGCGTGCATCCGCGTGCGCATGCATTCCAGGTTGTACGTCGATGCACAACGTAATGGGGCGCTGAGGAAGCGCTTCCAGGATCGCAAGGGTCAGCTGAGTCACGTCCACATCGCGCGGCTGCAGCTCGGCGCTGCCTGCACGCGACAACTCGAGCAGTGCATCGATCTGCTTGGACAGCTTGACCGCCGCTTCCTGAATGCGTTCGAGGTAATGCCGGTGCTCGTCTTCCAGCGTGTGACCGATGTCCTCCTGTAGCACCTGGCAGAAGCCGGAGATGCTGCGCAGGGGAGCGCGCAGATCGTGCGAGACTGCGTAGGTGATGGACTGCAGCTCCCCCGATACGGCAGCAAGCTGTGTCTCCAGCCGCGCAACTTGCTCCTGAAGTTCTTCAACGGCACGTGGAGGAGGCGACACGGGAGCGCTCAATTGCTGGTCAGGCGACGCAGCGCTTCGTTGTACTTCTCCGCCGTGCGGGCAATGACTTCCGCCGGCAGTTGTGGGCCCGGTGACTGCTTGTTCCAGTTCAGCGTCTCGAGATAGTCGCGTACGTACTGTTTGTCGAAGCTCGGCGGGCTCGTGCCGGGCCGATACGTGTCGACAGGCCAAAACCGCGAGGAGTCGGGCGTCAGCGCTTCATCGATCAACGTCAGACGGCCGGCAGCATCGGCACCGAACTCGAACTTGGTATCCGCGATGATGATCCCGCGCGAAAGCGCATAGTCGGCGGCATGACGATACAGCGTGATCGCCGTATCGCGCACCTGACTCGCGAGCTCCGCACCCACCGTCCGCACCACTTCATCGAAGCCGATGTTCTCATCGTGAGTGCCGATGGCTGCTTTGGTGGAAGGCGTGAAGATCGGTTCGGGCAGCCGATCGGCTTGCCGTAATCCTGGCGGCAGTTTGATGCCGCACACCTGTCCCGAGGCTTGGTAGTCCTTCCAGCCGGAGCCGATCAGATAGCCGCGTACCACTGCTTCGATCGGCAGCGCGCGCAAGCGACGCACGACCATGCTGCGATCGGCCAAGGTGCTCCAAACCGCACGATCTTCGATGACGGCATCGAGGGGCATGTCCGCTATGTGATTCGGTACGATCTGGCGGGTGCGATCGAACCAGAATCTGGAGATTTCCGTCAGTACGCGCCCCTTGCCGGGGATCGGATCGGGCAGCACTACATCGAATGCGCTCAGGCGATCGGTCGTGACGATGAGCATGTGCTGCTCGTCGATCGCGTAGATATCACGGACCTTGCCTTGATGCAGGCGCTGCAGCCCTGGCACGAAGGACTGCAACATGGGCGGCGAGACGGGCAATGCATTGAAGGTCATCGTGAGCTCGAGCAAGGCAGCGTGAGGCGATCGCGAATAGGCTGATACCATAGCCTGCGCGTCCCCAATGAGGAAGCGCGCTTAGGTCAAACACCGGCAGGAGAATGCGACTGGCGAAGGCGTGGCAGGGCAAGGCGATCGGCGCAACCATCGGCGTTTTCGCCGGTGGCCCGGTGGGTGCATTGATCGGCGCATTTGTCGGTCACTGGTTCGACCAGGAATCAGATCGCGACGATGCGACAGCTGCGAAGGTCTCGCCCGAGCAGATCCAAGACATTTTCTTTCGCACGGCTTTCCAGATGATGGGTCACGTTGCGAAGGCGGATGGGCGTGTCTCGGAAGACCACATTCGTGCAGCGCGCGCGATGATGGTGGAGCTGCGGCTCAATGAAGAGCAGGTACAGCTCGCGATCGACTGCTTCACTGCAGGCAAGAGGCCGGACTTTCCGCTGCGCGACGCGCTCGAGCGCTTGAATGCAGTGTGCAAGGGACGGCCGGATCTGAAGCGCATGTTCGTGCAGATGCAAGTGCAGACCGCGCTGCGCGCCGGTGCACTGCATCGGCCTGCGCGAAGGATCATCGGCAAGATCTGTGCAGCGCTCGAGGTGTCGACTTTCGAGCTCGTACAGCTAGAGGCGCTGCTGCGGATGCAGCAGCAAGGTGCGCACATGCAGCGAGCCGATGCGCTTGCGGATGCCTATGCCGTCCTGGGTGTTACAGCGAATGTCAGCGACGTCGAGGTGACGAAGGCATATCGCCGGCTCATGAATCAGAATCACCCCGACAAGCTCGTCGCGAAGGGCTTGCCGGAATCCATGATGAACATGGCCGCGGAGAAGACTCGCCAGATCCGTGCGGCTTACGAGCGAATCTGCGAGGCTCGCGGTATTCGCTAGTGGCGGCAACTAAGCGACAGCGAGAGTTGTTTAGCCATGGTCAGGTTCGGATCGGTCGCGCTGTTATTCGAGAAGACTGCCATGAGTGACTGTTGGATTGCACCTTCCATCCTGTCGGCCGACTTTGCCCGGTTGGGCCAGGAAGTCGATGCGGTCGTCGCTGCTGGCGCCGATCTCATTCACTTCGATGTGATGGACAACCATTACGTGCCGAACCTGACGATCGGGCCGATGGTGTGCGAGGCGCTGCGCAAGTACGGCATCAATACGCCGATCGACGTGCATCTGATGGTCAAGCCGGTCGATCGCATCATCCCGGACTTCGCCGCGGCGGGTGCAACGTGGATCAGCTTCCATCCGGAAGCGACGGAACACGTAGATCGTACGATCGAGCTCATTCGCGAGCATGGCTGCAAACCGGGGCTTGTCTTCAATCCCGCCACACCGCTCACTTGGCTCGATCACGTCATCGAGAAGCTCGATTTGATTCTGATCATGTCCGTGAACCCCGGCTTCGGCGGACAGAAGTTCATCCCGGGCGCCTTGCCGAAGGTGACACGTGTGCGTGAGTTGATTCGAGCTTCAGGCCGCAATATCCGACTCGAAGTGGATGGCGGAGTAAAAGCCGAGAACATCGCCGAGGTGGCGCGCGCGGGCGCGGACACTTTCGTCGCGGGCTCAGCGATCTTCGGCTCGAAGGATTACGCAGCCACGATCCGCAAGATGCGGGAGGAGATCGAAGCGGCGCGGACGATAAAGGTCTAGCGCCATAGCGGAGCGAGCCATGATGGCTCGCTCAATGCGAATCGGTGATCAATCCTCGTCGTCGTCATCATCCTCGTCGTCATCGACACGGCTGAGGCGATCACGTGAGGCCAGCGTGCGCGCACCGGGGGCTGCACCTGCAGAAGCACCGGCAATCGCAGTCTTCGTACGCATCTTCGGCCGTGCGCCGAAGACCACGATGGTCTTGCCGGTCGCGCGCAGCAGGCC
>CBJNAT010000173.1:0-6485 GCA_966434585.1 uncultured Gammaproteobacteria bacterium
GCGAACTTCCTCCAGCGAACAGAGTCCGACGGTCGACAGGCAGAACGGCACTCCTATTTGCTCGGCGGCACGCGCAGCCTGAACTTCACCACGGCGCGCATTCATGCCTGCAAGCCCGATCGGCGCCAGCGCCACAGGCAGCGCCATGTCGTGCCCGAACAAGGTCGTGGATAGGCTCACGTCCGAGACGTCACGCAACACACGCTGGCGCAAAGCAATCTGCGCGAGGTCGTCCACGTTGCTACGCGCGGTAACCTCTGCATACGATCCGCCATCGATGTACTCGAATAGAAACTTGGGCAGACAGCGCCGCGCCTGTTCACGGAAATCGAGCGTCGATACAGCTTTCATGCAGCGCTCTGCATTGCTTGGGCGCGAGCACGCCACTGCGCTGCACAGGCGCGCAGATCGATATCCAATGGCGCGACGGCGGTGAGCTCGGAGGTTGGCGGAAGGTGTGGATAGATGAGTCGCAACGCGCCGTAAGTCACGTCTTGGTGAGTGGGCGAGACGAAGACTTTCTCTTGGCTTCGCAGTGTTGCCAACGCACGCGTGAACACGCTCGCTTCTGCGAAGCGGCCTTCAATCACCAACCTCGCTCGGGAGCCGATCAACTCCAGCGCTGCGTCCGACATGAACGCCAGATACAGATCGACTGCAGCACGTACATCCATGGGATCTGATGGTCTATCGCGCCAACTGCCGCGCGCCTTGGGGAATGGACCGACACCCGCTACGAAGCTCGGGGTTGCATAGGCCTCGTCGGTCAACAAGCGAGGCAACCGAGCGATGAGCGCATCTGGGCTGCAGTGCTCAGTCGAGGCGTACGCCTCGACCCCGCCGATGATCTGCGCCTCGCGACCACCCATGAAGCGGGCTGAGGGCACTGCGCTGCCGAACACATCGACATTCACAAGACAGTCGCGCGCGGGATCCAAGCTCAGCACGTCCAACGTCTGCTTGTTTACGCCCGCCCGCAGGGCGACGAACCATGTTCCCGTCGACAGTACGGTTGCCTCGTTCTGCGCAATCTGGGCGTGGCCGCGCGCGGCAAGCAGAGCCGCGTTGCTATCGTGCAATCCACAGAGCACGAGGCATTCGGGTGGTAATCCCGTTGCAGCGGCGACTCCGGGTGTGATGGTGCCCAGCGGCTCGTCCGCCCGACGCAATGGGGCAAAGCGCGCTGCCCAACCGCGCCGCACGGCAAGCGCACTGAAATCTCCTGCGATCGGCCGCCAAAGATCTGTGTGACAACCCAGGCTGCTCACTTCCGTCGCGGCAACTCCACTTAATCGCCATGCCCAATACTGTGGCCACGGTACGATGACCACATGCTCCGGTAGTGGACCGAGCAGGCTTTCCATTCGATGCAACTGCATGCCGAGATTCAGACAACGCGGCAGTGCCGGAGAACCGGTCACTGAAAACGGATCGCGCAGTGCTTGATAGGCAGAGCGGTCTTCCGCCGGCACCTCCTCTTCATAATCCATCGGCACGACAAACAACCGGTCACGATCCAAGAGAGCTGCAGCGGCGCCATGCCCCACAGGCACGATGTGAGTGACGGTGTGGTGCCGAGCAAAGTCACGCAGCGACCCAAACAGCCACGCATCGATTCCGCGCACGTCGAGCGCGCGATAGAGCCCCCCCCCAGACCCATTGGCCCGCACACGACGCGCGATCACTTCGCCTTCGGGCCCGCAAAGACTGACCTTCGCGATCGTCTTGCCCACGTCCACGATGACCGTGCAGCCGTCGCCCATCTCGTCCCCTAGGTTTGATTGCTTTTGAGTGATAATGATACCAAATGATCACTCTTATGCTAGCATCCGCGCGCCTTCCGGAAGGGACGCTTTCATGAGTCACACTACTTCTGCCCTCCCCTTTGCTATCCCGGCAAATCGCTGGTCGGATGCACGCGCCGCGCAACTGTCGCAGGCGGAACTGCTGCTGTACCGGTCGAATCTTCTCGGCTGCGACCTGAGCGTCACGAACTTCGGGGGCGGCAACACCTCGGCCAAACTGCATGGAAAGGACCCGCTCACCGCCCGCGACACGAGCGTTCTGTGGGTGAAGGGATCTGGCGGCGATCTGGGCTCGATGACCCTCGACGGCTTTGCAACGTTGTATCTCGACAAGTTGCTCGGCCTCGAGAAGTCGTACCGCGGCGTGAAATTCGAGGACGAGATGGTCCGCTATCTGCCGCACTGCACGTTCAACCTGAATCCGCGCGCCGCTTCGATCGATACGCCCCTTCACGGCTACTTGCCGTTCGATCACATCGACCACGTGCATCCGGACGCCGTCATCGCATTGGCTGCGTCATCTGGCGGCGAACAAGCCACACGTGAGATCTGGGAAGGGCAAGTCGGATGGCTACCTTGGAAGCGGCCCGGCTTCGAGCTGGGTTTGCGCCTTCGCGACTATGTGGCCATGCATGCGGGGCTGCGCGGAGTCGTCCTTGCCGGCCACGGCCTCATCTGTTGGGGAGACACGGCGCGGGAGTGCTACGACAACACCATCGATTTGATTGCGAGCGCGGCGCATTATCTTAACCGCAGAATGGCGGGCAAACCCGCGTTCGGCGGAGTACGCCATCTCACAGCGTCTGCAGCGGAACGCGCTCTTGCCGCAGCCCGGTTGATGCCCAAACTGCGGGCACTCGTGCGTGGCACGCGTCCAAAGGTGGGCCAATTCGACGATAGTCCGGAAACGCTGGAGTTCGTGAACTCGAAGGATCTCGAGAGACTTGCCCACATCGGCACGTCTTGCCCGGATCACTTTCTGCGCACGAAGATTGCTCCGCTCACACTCGACATTACACTGATCAGCGACGACAGTTATCTCGCGCAGGCTGTCGATCAGTACCGCAAGCAGTACGCGGCATATTACGAGCGGTGTGCCGAGCCCGAAGATCCGGCAATGCGCGATCCGAATCCGGTTGTCGTGCTCGTACCCGGCGTTGGGCTTTTCACGTTCGCCACCGACAAGACAACCGCGCGACTTGCAGGCGAGTTTTACGGCAATGCGATCAATGTCATGCGCGGCGCACAAGCTATTGGCGACTACGTAGGCCTGGATGAGCGTGAGGCCTTCAACATCGAGTATTGGGCACTCGAGGAAGCGAAGCTCCAACGTATGCCGCGACCGAAGCCGCTCGTCGGCGCAATCGCACTGATAACGGGCGCCGCTGGCGGCATCGGTACAGCCTCGGCTGCGCGTCTGTTGTCTGATGGCGCCTGCGTCATGCTGACGGACCGCGATGCCGAAGCCCTAGAGTCTGTACGGAAAGATTTGGCAGAGCGTCACGGAATGGATGCCGTGCGTTCTGCCCGTTGTGATGTGACCGATGAGGCGCAAGTGCTGGCAGCATTTGACGCCTGTGCCCGGGAGTTCGGCGGGCTAGATATCCTCGTCGCCAATGCAGGTCTCGCGTCCTCTGCGCCTATCGAGCAGACTACCCGAGCACTGTGGCGCAAGAATCACGAAGTACTCGTCGAAGGCTACTTCCTCACCGCGCGTGCTGCGTTTTCATTGATGAAGCCGCAAGGCAGCGGCTCGATCATTTTCATCGGCTCGAAGAATGCGCTCGCGGCGACCACCAATGCAGCCGCTTACGCGTCAGCCAAAGCAGCGGCGGTTCATCTGGCGCGCTGCCTCGCGTTAGAGGGCGCCGAGCACGGCATTCGCGTGAATGTCGTGAACCCCGATGCGGTCATTCGTGGCTCGAAGATCTGGGGCAGCGACTGGCGCAAAGAAAGAGCGGATGCTTATGGGATCGATCCCGGCGCCGAGCTCGAAGAGTTCTACCGCCAACGCTCCATGCTCAAATTGAACGTGTTGCCAGAAGATATTGCCGAGGCCGTGTGGTACTTCGCGTCCGAGATCTCGGCCAAATCGACTGGCAACATCCTGAACGTGGACGCTGGCAATGCCCAGGCCTTCACTCGTTGAGTTCGTGAGCAGTCCTCGATAAGGAGCGCCTCGGTGATCACCTTCGCCAACATCAGTCCCCGCCTCGCGGAACAGGCCATCGAGCTGCCTTCGTGGGCCTTCGGGAACTCCGGCACCCGCTTCAAGGTGTTCTCTCAACCCGGCGTGCCGCGCAACCCGTTTGAGAAGATTGCGGATGCGGCACAAGTGCATCGATATACCGGACTCGCCCCGACGGTCGCGCTGCACATCCCATGGGACGCGGTCGACAGCTATGCAGCCCTGCGGCGCCATGCGGAGGATGTCGGCGTGCGCCTTGGAACCATCAATTCCAATACATTTCAGGATGACGACTACAAGCTCGGCAGCCTCACCCACTCAGACCCAAAGGTTCGACAGAAGGCGCTCGATCATCACTTCAGGTGCATCGACGTCATGAACGAGACGGGTTCTCGGGATCTGAAGATCTGGCTCGCCGATGGCACCAATTACCCCGGGCAAGACGACATTCGCCATCGGCAGGAGCGGCTGGCCGATTCTTTGCGAAAGATCTACGAAAGCATCGGCCCACAACAGCGGCTCGTACTCGAATACAAATTCTTCGAGCCGGCGTTCTATCACACCGATGTGCCCGACTGGGGCACTGCCTATGCACACGTCACTGCGTTAGGTGAACGCGCTTTCGTGTGCCTGGACACGGGTCATCACGCGCCGGGAACGAACATCGAGTTCATCGTGGCGCAGCTGCTGAGACTCGGAAAACTGGGATCGTTCGACTTCAATTCTCGCTTCTACGCCGATGACGATCTGGTGGTGGGGGCGGCTGATCCTTTTCAGCTCTTTCGCATCCTCGTCGAGGTCGTGCGCGGCGGGGGCTACGGGAAGCAGTCTCACGTGGCGTTCATGCTGGACCAGTGCCACAACATCGAGGCAAAGATCCCTGGCCAGCTTCGCTCCGTGCTGAACGTGCAGGAAATGACTGCGCGCGCACTGCTTGTCGATCGCGACACGCTTGCCGCCGCACAAGCAGCGGGTGACGTGCTGGGCGCGAACCAGATCTTAATGGACGCCTTTTATACGGATGTGCGGAAAAATCTCTCAGCCTGGCGCGAAGCGCAAAACCTACCGCCTGATCCGATGCAGGTCTACCTCCAGAGCGGCTACCCGCAGAAGATCGCAGAGGAACGCGTCGGCGGTGCTCAGGCAGGATGGGGCGCCTAGAAACCTCGGGCGCTCTCAGCCGGCAATAACCACTTTGATGCCGGCCGTCTTGAGCATGCGGAGGCTGCTCTTCGCGATTGCCTTGTCCGTAACGACGACATCAACTTCCTCCAGGTCGCACACGACGTTTCCAGAACCCTGGAACTTCGAGCTGTCGACCAGCAAAATCAACTGCTCGGCTCGCTCGATCAACCTGCGCTCAGCTGCGACCAGAACGACATCGGCTTGCATCACCCCTTGCGTGCCGACCGCGGCCGCACCCATGAACAGCTGCGGCGCGTGAAATCTAGGCATCGCCTCGTCGCCCGCAGCACTCAAGATGATGTTCTGCTCCCGGAAGAGCGCGCCGCCGGGCATCCATATACGAGTCCCCGTCTGCGGCAGCAACGCACTTACTATATAAAGTGAATTGGTGAGAACCTGCAGGTTCAGACCGTCTAGATGCCTGCACATCTGCAGTGTCGTCGACCCCCCGTCGATCATGATCGCGGCCCCCTTCGCACACAGCTTCGCCGCGGCACGACCGATGAGTTCTTTCTGCTCACGATGCTTCGCAACGTTCTCGTGGAAGGGCACGCCGGAGAGTTGTGCGGGAGCAGATCGAGCATTCGTTTGCTCAGCCGCCCCTTTGACGCCCCCACGCACTCGAATCAGACGACCATCGTTGTCCAAGCGCTCGAGATCGCGCCGCAGCGTGGCGGGCGATGCATCCACGCGCTTGGCAAGCTCCCGAAACGATATGAATCCCCGCTGCTCGAGCAAATCCAATATTACTTTTTCTCTCTCGGCTGCGTGCATCTTGAGCGAAACCGCCTCACTAGAAATTCGGCAGTATCGTGCATGTTTCGGAAATGCGACTCAAGGGAGCGCAAGACGAGCACTTTCTTCCGTTGGTCAGTTCTTCACTCGGACCACATCCGAGGCCACCGGCCGTAGTGTTGCCTCTTCGTAATCTCCGGCGCTTCGGCTACTGCAATCTTTGCTAGCGTCTCAGCTCGCGTGACTTCGCTCCCGGTACTGGATTGCCAGGCGTGTGCATCGACGTCGGCGCATAGAGACCGTCAGACGGGCGACACGGAACACACCTCATGGAGCGAGCATGCGCCACTTTGGTACCCCCAGCGCCGACCGCAGTTACTGCCGTAGACGCTACGTGCTCGCGCTCTGTGCCGGTGAGACCGCTTGCTCGCTCGAGGCTTGGCGGCGAGCTTGGTGTTTGCCTCGCTTGTCCACAACTTGGCTCCGCGAAAAAGAAACGCCTACCAGCGTGCTTCCCGACGGAGGACGGCCGGCACACTCGTACAGTTTCGGATCTCGCCTGTGAGGATATG
>CBJNAT010000174.1:0-6483 GCA_966434585.1 uncultured Gammaproteobacteria bacterium
AGGGCGGCGTCGCGTGGCTGTTGGAACGCGAGTACGGACTCGTCTTACCGCGTCGCTTGCAGATCGAATTCAGCCAAATCGTGCAAGCTGTAACGGATGCCACCGGCAAGGAGGTCGGTGCTGCCGAGATTTGGTCGCTGTTCGATCGCGAATACTTCGAAGGCAGTTACGCCTATCAATCGCATCAGCTCACCTCGCGCGACGGCGTCGAGCAATTGCAACTGCGGGTGCGCTGCGATGGGCAGCTGGCCGTTCTACAGGGACAAGGCAATGGCCCACTGGATGCGCTGACGCATGCGCTGGCGCTGGGCTTCGACATTCTGAGCTTCGAGGAGCATGCGATGGGACGCGGCAGCGACGCCAAAGCCGTGGCGTTCGTCGAGATCGGCACTCCTGCACGCTTCACACTGTGGGGCGCGGGCATTCACGAGAACATCGTGACGGCATCGATGCTAGCGGTCCTGAGCGCCGTGAACCGCGCGTTGCGACGCGGGGCGCTGGATCATGCGATGCAGCCGGCCGCGGTGATCTGAGGTCTAGGAAGGGCGCTGGGCTTTTGGGCTCTGGCCGGAAAGGTGAGGGTTCTCTTCTCTGGCCAGAGCCCAGCGCGCTACCGACCCTCTCACCGCTCGTACATCTCCCGCCCCTCGCGGAGCCGGAGCCAGCCCCGCACCACGCGGTAGAACACCCATACACCGGTCAAGGTGACGAGTACCCACCACAACACGAAGCCGATCAGTATCAGCATGAGCGGTGCGGAGACGATGAAGCTGATGAGTCCGATACCTGCGGCCCACCAGAAAGTGCGGATCTGCCACGTGAAGTGGGACTGCAGCCAAGTCCCGCGCACTTCTGATTGTCGTGCGTAGTTCATGATCACAGCAACGATCGAAGGAATGCTGAACAAGAAGCTCGTCAGCACTCCTGCAGCCGTGAAGACACCGACCAACACACTCGCGGCGTGTAGCGCATAAATTACATGCGTATAGCTCACCAACGATTGCGCCACCGTAGGGCGCGCCATCGATTCATTCATGACATTCGCCATGGGCAATCCATCCTGTTGCCGCGGTGAATCTATAACGCCGCACAGCAGCAGAGGTTCGCGTGTGGCGACCGCGTCTGCCGTGCAGGCCGAAATCGAGGAATGCGCGTCGGTCGATCAGGTATAGAGCGTGCAAACTTGCCGCTCGGCCTCGAGCCAGTCATCCAGCTCGTGCCCAGGGGCAAAGTTGCGCTGTTCCGCCAGGTAGTACGCTGCGGTGGCAATCATGCCGAGCAACTCGTCTCCCCGAGGCGTTGCGATCGGAGTGATCGACGTGACCGCGATGGCGGTCGGCTCCGGAGTCCCCTTGGTTTTGCGGGATCGCGAGGGCTTCGCGACCGGCTCACTCGAAGCGGCGGTCTTCGCCTTGGAACGGGGTCGTTTTGGTGTGCTGCCTGCAGAATCCAGATCCATCAAGGTCTCCCTAAAGTGTGTGGGCGAATCATGAGTGAAGGGGAGCGCCTCGCGGCCGCATCTCGATCTTGATGTCGAGGAAGTTGTTATTTGCATTCCGGGACCAACGCTCGCCCGCAAGTCCGCGGTGTTCCCGCGAACTGCGTTCCAAACGTGCGCAGCAAGATCGAGTTCCGCTGCGCAGCACGGCGCGCTCAAGCGCGTCAACTGTGGTGGTGATGACCGCCCGGCCCATGGACGTGCCCATGCTCCAGCTCTTCGCGCGTTGCCGCGCGGACTTCGGTGATCTCCACCTCAAAGTTCAGATTCTGCCCGGCGAGCGGATGATTGCCATCGACGGTAATCGACTCGCTTGTCACTTTCGTGACCACCACCGAGCGCGGCCCGTGATTGGACTGCGCCTGAAATTGCATGCCGACTTGTATGTCCTCGATGCCGCGGAACGCGGCACGCGGGACGTCCTGCACCAAATCGGAATCAACTTCGCCGTACGCGTCGACCGCAGGCACCGCAACGGACAGCTTGTCGCCCGCGCTTTTACCTTCGAGCGCGCGCTCGAGACCCGGAATCAGGTTGCCGTTCCCATGCAGATAAAGCAGCGGTTCGCCTGTATTTGAGGCATCCAGCGTGTCGCCAGCGTCGTTACGCAACGTGTAGTGGATGGCGACGACAGTGTTTTGCGCGACTTGCATGAGCGGGCTCTCTGGAGAATGACGTGCGGCCCATGCTACTCGTTCAAGCAAGGAGAATGCCAACGGGAGAGTGCGGGCGGATAGTGGACGTTCGGGGGACAAAGCAACGCCCCGTGTGGGACACGAGACCGATGGGATTCCGCGACTACTCCACCGTCACCGACTTCGCGAGATTGCGCGGTTGATCGACATCGGTGCCTTTCAGAATCGCGCAGTGATATGCGAGCAACTGCAACGGGATCGTGTAGACGGCAGGCGCCTGGAAGTGACTCACGTGACGGGGCATCGTGATCACGGTAACGCCTTCCGACGACTGGAAGCCCGCGTCAGGATCGGCGAACACGTAGAGCTCGCCACCTCGCGCGCGCACTTCCTGCAAATTCGACTTGAGCTTCTCGAGCAGATCGTTGTTGGGCGCGACGGCGATAACGGGCATGTCGGCATCGACCAGCGCGAGGGGACCGTGCTTCAGCTCGCCTGCGGGATAGGCTTCAGCGTGAATATAGGAAATCTCTTTCAGCTTCAGCGCACCTTCCATTGCAATCGGATGCATTTGGCCGCGGCCGAGGAACAGCGCGTGCCGTTTGTCAGCGAATCTCTTGGCGAGCTCGCGGATGGTGCCATCCAATTGCAACGTCTTCTCGACCAGACCGGGGAGCTCAATGAGACGGTGCACGAGACCGCGCTCGCGCTCTGCATCGGCACCGTTGAACTTCGCGAGCGCCACGATGAGCATGCCGAGCGCAGTGAGCTGAGTCGTAAATGCCTTGGTTGAGGCCACACCGATCTCCGGACCCGCACGCGTAAGCAATACGAGCTCCGATTCGCGCACCAGTGAGCTTTCCGGCACGTTGCAGATAGCTAGGGACGAGAGGTATCCCGCCTGCTTCGCCATGCGCAGGGCCGCGAGAGTGTCGGCTGTCTCACCAGATTGCGAGATCGTGACGAATAGCGTGTTCTTCGGCACGACAGGATTGCGGTAGCGATACTCGCTCGCGATCTCGACCCAGCAAGGAATGCGCGCGAACTGTTCGACGTAGTACTTCGCCACGGCCCCGGCGTGATAGCTCGTGCCGCACGCCACGATCCGCACGGCTTCCGCACGGCGGAACACTTCCTGAGCTGCAGGTCCGAACGCGGCTTCCAGCAGCTTGCCGCCTGCGACGCGCTCCTCGAGCGTTTGCGCGATAGCACGTGGCTGCTCATAGATTTCTTTGAGCATGTAGTGGGCGAAATCGCCCTTCTCTGCGGCATCCGCAGAGAGCGAGCTTTCGCGCACAGGTCGGCTCGCCGAGTTGCCTTCCTTGTCGAGGATGCGTACGCCTTGGCGACGAATCTCCGCGACGTCGCCTTCTTCAAGGAAGATGAAGCTGCGCGTTACCGGCAACAAGGCCGAAACGTCCGATGCGACGAAGTGCTCGTCCTTGCCAACGCCGATGACGACGGGGCACCCGGCGCGCGCGAGCACGATGCAGTCGGGGCTATCTTCAGCGACCACCGCGAGAGCGTATGCGCCTTCGAGCTCGGACACTGTGGCCCGCACTGCCCGGAACAGGTCGCCCAGCTTCTGTTTGTGGTAGTGGATGCGGTGCGCGATGACTTCGGTGTCGGTCTCGGAGCTGAATTCGTAGCTCGCCTTCAGCAGTTCTTCGCGCAACTCTTCGTGATTCTCGATGATGCCGTTGTGCACGATGGCGATGCCATCGCGCGATATGTGCGGGTGGGCGTTGCGTTCCGACGGAACACCATGCGTGGCCCAGCGTGTGTGAGCGATCCCGAGATTGCCGCGTGTCGGATCGCGGTCGAGAGCGTCCTGCAAGTTGCGAACCTTGCCCACCGTACGCAGCCGCTTCAGGTGCTTGGTGCCATTCAGCACAGCGACACCCGCAGAGTCATAGCCCCGATATTCAAGGCGGCGCAGCCCTTCGATGAGAACGGGAACGATGTCGCGAGCCGCCACGGCCCCTACGATTCCGCACATCTTGTCAGTACCTTGTTGTCACCACGCAGATGAAGAACGTGTACGAGCGCGGCGAGTGTTCCCCGTAAATCAAGCAGATCCTTGAGTGCGGCCGATTGTACAGAAGGCGAAGTGCCGAAATTTCGAGCAGCGTCACAGCTCGCGAGCCGCACCGGTGAGGAACCCACTCACCTCGGTGAAGCCTTCTTCGGCCGTTGCCAGTTTGGGATCGTGACCTGCCGAGAACGCTCGAGTGTGAGCTGACCCGCTGGGGCATCCTTCGTGATGGTCGAGCCTGCACCGATGGTGGCCTGATCACCGATCTCGACAGGCGCGACCAGCATGGAGCCGGAGCCAATGAAAGCCCCTGCCCCGATTTGGGTGGTCCACTTGTTCGCACCGTCGTAGTTGCAAGTCACCGTGCCCGCGCCGACATTGGCCCTTGCGCCGACCGTGGCGTCGCCCAGATACGTCAGGTGATTCGCCTTGGCGCCCGCGTGCAGCTCGGTCTTTTTCACCTCCACGAAGTTGCCGATATGCACCTCTTCGTGGAGCACGCTCTCGGGGCGGATGCGCGCGAACGGGCCAACCTGGCAGCGTGGTCCGATCCTGGCGCGATCGATCACGCAGTTGGGAAATAGCTCGGTGTCGGCCGAGATCTCGCAATCACGCAGGTAGCAATTGGGCCCGATGCGGACACGGTCGCCGAGCTTCACGCTGCCCACCAGTACCGCATTCACGTCGATGTAGACGTCGCGACCCAGCATGACTTCGCCTCGGATATCGATGCGAGCAGGATCCGCTAGCGTTGCGCCTTGCAGCATCAGCTCTGTAGCGCGCTGCTGACGCAGCGCGCCTTCCAACTCCGCAAGCTGTACCTTGTCGTTGACGCCTAGGACTTCGGCCTCGGTGGGAGCGATGACGGCCTGTACCTTGAGGCCCTCACGTACGGCCATGACGATCACGTCTGTTAAGTAATACTCACCCTGCGAGTTATCGTTCTTCAGTGCAGCAAGCCATTCGCACAGTTTTTTTGCAGGCGCGACCATGACGCCGGTGTTCGCTTCATTGACAGCCTTTTCCTTGGTATTGGCGTCCTTGTGCTCAACGATGCGAACGACGTTACCGACGTTGTCTCGAATGATTCGGCCGTAGCCGGTCGGATCCGCGAGCTTCACGGTGAGGATGCTGATGGTCGACTCGCTGCAGGCAGCGATTAGTTGATTCAAGGTGTCAGCGCGCACGAGCGGCACATCGCCGTACAGGACGAGCACGCGCTGGGCATCTGCAATGTGCGGCATCGCCTGCGCCACCGCATGTCCCGTTCCGAGTTGCTCTGCCTGCAGCACCCACTCAACCGGCTCTGCGGCAAGGGTGTCGCGTACGCGATCGCCGCCATGTCCGTAAACCACGATCGTCTGACTGGCGCCCAAAGGCTTGGCCGCATCCAGGACGTGCTTCAGCAGCGGCTTCTCCGCCAAAGGCTGCAGCACCTTTGGCAGATCCGACTTCATACGCTTACCCTGGCCAGCGGCCAGCACGACGATGGACAGGGACATGGACGATCCTGTGGAGGGCGAAATCCGCGAGCGCGTAGCTTAGTCCATGCGGATGAGGGGAAAACCCGTCGTTTCGCAGAAACAAAAATGCGTCCCGAAGGACGCATTTTGGTAGGGAGGATCGCGAAAGAGTGCGATCAACTCTGCCGCAGCTTTCGCAGGCGCTCGATGGCGCGCAGCTGTGCTGCCGCACGAGCGAGCTCAGCCTGCGCTTCAGCGAGTTCGAGGTGGCCGGAGCGATCCTTCAACGCCTCTGCGGCGCGCTGCATCGCCTCTTTCGCTGCGGCCTCATCCAGATCCTTCGCTCGCGCCGCCGTATCGGCCAGAACGGTCACGAGATGAGGCTGCACTTCCAGCGCCCCGCCCGAAACGTAGAAGAACTGTTCTTCGCCGTTGGGCGTTTGGACGCGCACTTCTCCGGGACGCAGGCTGGTCAAGAGCGGCGCGTGACGCGGTGCGATCCCGATCTCGCCAAGCTGCGCCGGCGCGAAGACCATCGCCGCTTCGCCGGAGAAGATCTCGCCTTCGGCGCTAACGATGTCGACGTGGATGGTGGACATGAGTGACTCCGTCACGTGACTCGTGACAAGTGACTAGTGACTGGTAAGAACTTCTTCCGAGTCACTGGTCACCGATCACCAGTCACTTTGATTACTGCAGGCTCTTCGCCTTCTCGACGGCTTCTTCGATGCTGCCGATCATGTAGAACGCCTGCTCGGGCAGGTGGTCGTATTCGCCGTTCACGATCGCCTTGAACCCGCGGATCGTGTCCTTGAGCGGCACGAACTTGCCCGGCGAACCGGTGAACACTTC
>CBJNAT010000175.1:0-6446 GCA_966434585.1 uncultured Gammaproteobacteria bacterium
GGCAGGGGCATATGGAGGTGCAGGTGTTTTACCGGCCTGTGAGCTCGCCCCGGGGTGGTCCTGATGAGTGCTCAACCACATTCTGTCTCCTCCCCTCGCATCCCGGCGCACGACTCGCAATGCCTGCGCCAGGACGACGACGAGCGGACGTCCGATCTGGATTTCGACAATCCCACAGTGCAGTTCGACGAGCCGGCGCCGCAAGCGAGTGAGCCGGCGCAACCGGGTGAGTCGTGCATTGCCCCTGAGCCGCATCCCCCTGCGCCAGCAGAGCAGCCCCGAGCGATGGACGTTGCGCCAGGCACGGTCTTGCGCGAGCGATATCTCCTGCAGCAGGTCATCGGCAGTGGAGGAACATCGATGGTGTACCGCGCGCAGGACCTGCGGCACGAAATAGGAGCAGAGAGCACGCGCGTGATCGCCGTGAAACTACTGCGCGATGAGCTGCGGGACGATGCGCGCGCCATCGAGCGGCTGAAGCGCGAATTCAGCCACATGCAACTGCTAGCGCATCCGAACGTGCTCAAGGTGTTCGATGTCGACGTGGATCGCGGTGCATGGTTCATGACCATGGAGTTGCTGGAAGGCCAGTCGCTGAGCATGTATCTGCGTACCCACCGAGCATCTCATCCGGATGCGCTCGAGATTGTGAAATCCTGTGGTGAAGCCCTGCAGTTTGCCCACGAGCGCGGCATCGTTCACGGCGACTTGAAGCCGGGCAACATCTTCCTCACGAGCGCGGGCGCTCGTGTGCTCGATTTCATCGGTGCCGCCGACGTATTGCGCGCCGATCGCGCGGCTACCCCGGCCTATGCGAGCCCGCAACGCCTCGCAGGCGAGCTCCCGGATGTCACCGACGACATTTACAGCCTCGGGTGCGTGGCTTACGAGACGCTGACCGGCCTGCATCCGTTCGACCGCAAACCGGCCAGTGTGGCGCATGAGCTCGGGTTGCAGCCGGCGCGAATCAATTCCCTGAGCTATAGGCAGTGGCGCGCGCTCGATCGGGCCCTCGCTTTCGACCGCCGCGATCGTCATGGCTCCATGCGAGCGTTCCTGGACGCGCTTTTTCTGCAGGAGCCGAAGCCGGAGGTTGCTGCGGCTATGGCTGGGCAGACTCCCTCGCTTGCCGCAGAAGGTGTCATCCCAGTCGCAGCACCCATCGCTGTGCTCACGAACCCACCCGCGGACGAGCAGACGGCGGCGGGTGCAGTGGCCGCGGCCAAGCAGGTACGTTCGCCCGAAGTGTTGGAGCCTACGTTCGGTTTGCGCGAGCGAGAAGTGCTCATTCAGCCCCTACCGGATGCGGCGGCACTGGTCGATGCCGGTCTGGCGCCTGTATTCGAACGGCCGCGCCGCAACGTCGTTGTACCCGCCGTGATCGCCGTCCTATTGGTGCTGCTTGCGGTCTATGTCGCACGGTCGGATCTGGATCGTGAGGCGCCGTTGGAACCGGGAACACCCGCCGCGACCGCAACACCCACCGGCGACGGTGTGCCTGAGAGCGCCACACCCGCTGCAACGTCCGCAGCAGTGGATGCAACCGCCGCCGATTTGGCGAACTCGAGTCCGGTTGTGCCCGACACTCCGCGTGTGGCTGATGCAAGCACTGCGTCTTCTGCGAAGATTTCCTCTGCAGCGACGAAGTCCGGTGCGCTCGCCCGGAATGCACCCAAGGCTGTGGGTTTTGAGACCGCTCGTGTTTCGGTGAGCGAACGTTCGGTGGCCGCGGTCATTCAAGTGAAGCGGCTGGGTGCAGCAAAGGCCGGCCGCATTCCGGTGCGTTGGCGTACGGAGAAACGGAGCGCGACGCCCGGGGAAGATTACGAGGAAGTCGCATCGGGCACGCTGATCTTGCAGGACGGTCAACGCGTCGGCGCCATCTACGTGCCAATCAAGGACGATGACAATTCAGAAAGCGACGAGACGTTCGTGGTCGAGCTACAAGATAGCTCGAAGGCGGTCACGCCCGAGATCGGTCTCACCATAGTCACGATTCGCGACGACGACCGCGAGCTGCTGAGCAGCGCGCAGTGAGTGCGAGTGGGTTTGTTCACCTTGCACTCGAGGTAGGAGGCGCAGTTCGTACGCGATCAGTGCGGTGTATGCGATCAGTACTCCGAACAACACCAGCTCGGCGGGGATGAAGCGCATCAGCTTCATGCGGCTGCAGGCGACGAGCACGAGCAGTCCCCCAGCCGTCAGGCCGAGCTTGACCGTCGCGAACCAATACAGCTCATGCGGCACGAATAGCGCCATCAATGGATTGGCTTCGGTGGCCCCGTGCTGAAGAAGAATGACCGTGAGTACCGCATCCATGACGCAGAGGCCCAGGATTGCAAGTACGACCGCAAGCACGCGCGGCTTGTGCCAGTCGATGATCGGGTAAATCCGATCTTCAACGCGGCGGCCACCCATCCGGCGGGGAAACAGTCCGCCGTACATATAGGCTTTGAGATTGCGTTTGCGCCGTTCTCTGCCGCTACGTCGCTCGGCCGTTTGCACTCGTCGTCTCCTGCCTCACATGGAGAACGACTCTGCCTCATCGGGCGTTCCGTGCTGCGGCGAGTTACCAATAAACAACCGAGAATTTGCAGGGCAGCTCGGCTGCGCTTTGGCAGTGGCGAGTCGGCGCTCGAGGTGCGCAGGCGTACGTGCACCTGGCAACGCTCTGCACGGATGAGTAACTCGTTAGCCCAACGCTTCCTTCGCGCTGACGACCGGCCGACTCGTACGTGTACCCTTCATGCGACGGTCGGGGTCCGAAGGGTCGTTCGCCGAGATCTCCACATAATCGTCATAAACGGCGAGAATCGTGCCCACGAAGGGCATATCGCCGAACTGCTCGGGAACGCGGTAGCTCACCTGGTCGCCGGGCTTGAACGTCGCCGGGTCGAAGTTGAATTCGATCGGACAGGTTTCCATGAGGCCTCCAAAGATCATGCAGTGAGCGGATTCTGGCATCGTCGACGGTCCGCTCATAGCCCGGCGGATGCCGGAACTACGGGCACGTTGCAGCGCTTCACGGATATGAAAGTCAACGGGCTACGGGCTACGGGCTACGGCCAGAACCGCAAGAGGCTTTCAACCGCCCGCGGTCGCGCAACGCGCGCTGGACAACTCATATGAAAAGCGCGGTCGGCACTGCGGAGATCGCGGATACGAGCCGCCGTGAACGGCTCGAACGTCTGCGTCGCATCGCGTGGATACTGGACAACTCGATCCCGCTTCCTGGCGGCTTTCGCGTAGGCCTCGATGCGGTCGTCGGTCTGTTGCCAGGTGTGGGCGATGCCATCGGCGCGCTGTTTTCCGCCTACATCATCAATGAGGCTCGTGCACTAGGCGCCCCGCGCAGCGTGCTGCTGCGAATGATGGGCAATGTGCTGCTCGAAACCGTGATCGGTGCCGTGCCGTTTGCGGGCGATGTGTTCGACGCCGCCTTCAAAGCGAACGTGCGCAATCTCGCCTTGCTCGAGCGCTATCACCTCGACCCGCGCGGCAGCCGTCGCCGCAGTCGCTGGCTCGTCGCGGGTTTCACGCTGCTGCTCGCGTTACTCGTGCTTGCGCTGATCGCGATTCCCGTTCTGCTGGTGATGGGCGTGCTGCACCTTGCCAGCTAGCAGCCTGTCGTTCGGAAGAAACGGACAGGATTAACAGAGGATTAACAGGATTATGGGAGGAAGAGTTGGAACTCAGGACGACGATCTTCTGAGCCTCACAATCCTGTAAATCCTGTTAATCCTGTCCATGTCTTCCTCGATGGCGCTATCTCACTGCCATTCCACGCTAGTGGTCCGCAACGATTCCCTGATGCTCCGAGACAGCAACTGCCGGTGGTATTGGATCGAGCGTCACGGTGTCGATCGGTTCCGCGCTCGTCTGCGTCGGTAGCTCGATCTTTAGACTCTCGTCGTCCCACTGTTTCGTCATGACGATGATGCTGATGCGGCGGTTGATGGGATTCTTCGGATCGCTTTTGTCGAACAGCGCAACCGAGCCCATGCCGACGACCCGCGCGATCTTCTCCTGATTCACGCCGCTGCGCGCGAGCACACGCCGCGCTGCATTCGCGCGATCCGCCGAGAGCTCCCAGTTCGTGTAGCCGTTCAGACCGGAGTAGGGCGTCACGTCGGTGTGGCCGGCGAGCATGATGCGATTCGGGACCGAGCTCAGATAGGGCGCAAGCTCGGCAAGGATATCGATGGTGTAGTCCTTCAGCTGCGCACTGCCGAGATCGAACATCGAGCGGTTCTTCGCGTCGACGATCTGAATGCGCAGGCCCTCGGGCATGATGTCGAGCAGCAGCTGATCCTTGAACGGCTCGAGCGCCTGCGACTTGCTGATCGCTTCTTTCAGATCCTGCATCAAAGCATCGAGCTGCTTACGCTCTTCCTTTATTTCCTCGGTTTCACCCTGCTGCTGGCCGGTTTTGCCGCCGCCTGAAAGCGTGAGCTGAATGGCCGTGGGCTTTGCGTTCTGCATCATCGAGCTCTTTGGCGCATCCATGCCGCCGCCAAGATCGATGGGACTCGTGCTCGCCCCGCCGGGCCCCTGCTGTCCGGGTGAGGGTTTGGTGCTCTTGCCCTGTTCCATACTGGGATTGCGGAAGTATTCGTAGATCGCGGCGCGCTGCTCCTTGGAGACGGAGGCCACGAGCCACATCACCATGAAGAAGGCCATCATGGCGGTCACGAAATCCGCGTAGGCCACTTTCCATGCGCCACCATGATGACCGCCGCCGCCGCTCCTGCGGCGCTTGACGATGATGATCGGTCGCTCGCCTGCCTTCTGCACTGCGGCCATGATCAGGCGGCCTTCTTACCGCGCAGGACGGCTTCCAGATCGGCGAACGTCGGGCGCACTTCACTGAACAGCAGCTTTCGTGCGAACTCGACAGCCACGGGCGGTGCATAGCCGCGCACGCTGGCGACCAGCGCCATCTTTACGATCTCGAACGCTTTGCCTTCTTCATGGGCGCGATGTTCCATGGCCGAGGCAATGGGGCCGACGATGCCATAGGCAATGAGAATTCCAAGAAAGGTTCCGACCAGTGCGGCGCCGACCTTGTGTCCGATGAGCGCGGTGTCCGCACCTTCCAACGCACCCATCGTGTTCACGATGCCGAGCACGGCAGCCACGATGCCGAAGCCCGGCAGCGCATCGCTCACTTTCTGTACGGCGTGTGAAGGCTCATGCGCTTCCTTGTGGTGCGTCTCGAGCTCGTACTCGAGCAAGTTCTCCAGTTCGTGCGGATCCATGTTGCCGCCGGAGATCAGCCGCAAGCAGTCTGTGATGAACTCGAGCATGTGCTGATCGGCAACCACGTTCGGGTATTTCGCGAACATCTGACTCTGGTGCGGATCCTCGATCTCCTTCTCGATCGCCATGACGCCTTCCTTGCGCATCTTGTTCAGGATCTCGTACATCAGCGTGAGCAACGCGATGTAGTCGTCGCGCTTGTAGCGTGGGCCCTTCGGGAGCGACAGCGCGTCCCGAAATGCCAGCTTTACGACCTTGATGGGGTTGCTGACTAGAAAGGCACCGAAGGCCCCGCCGATGATGATCAGTATTTCGGTCGGGTGCCAAAGGGCCAGCACATGGCCGCCGGAAAGAATGAATCCGAGCAGTGTGCTGCCTAGCACAACCACCGTGCCGACGATCTGGATCATGTTCGTAATGGAAAGTGCGCGTTCCTGCGGGACACTTCCGCTATCGGCAGGCGGTGGGCCTCCTTGAGCGCGCGTTGCACGCGTCGAAAGTATTTTTCTGGTGCAGTGGCGACCACTTACGTACGGCCTGCGGCGCCGACATGGAAATAAGGAACTTCCGCGACAGGCGCCACCGGACGCCGTCCCACCGACCTGGAATCAGCTGCCGTGCTTGCGGGCGAAATCCACGACCTGTTTTGCGAGCAGCGCCACTTGGCCTTGCACCTTCAAGTCCTGCAGCGCCCCGCTTTCATCGAAGATGTTCTCGGCGGTATTCACGATGACCCCGAGCGGCGTAGGCCAGCCACGCAGCGCATGCACGATCGTGCGCACGGAGGTGAGGGTGGTCCCGCAACCCTGCCAGCCGAACCCCGTGACGATGCAACCCACCGCACGGCCATCGAGGTAAGGACGCTCATCGCTGCGGAGATCCTCGAGTAAGTCGATTGCGTTTTTCACGAGGCCGGACATGCCAGCGTGATAAGCCGGTGTGCCGAGGATCAGGCCGTCGCAGCGACGGACCATCTCGATCAGCCGCTGTTGCTCAGGACTGCGTTGCGGCAGTTCGGGCGCGTACAGCGGCAGCCGGGCGGCCATCGCGCGGAAGCCGGGCTGGAGCGTGGGGTGGGCGTCCTCGATGCGCTCGGGGATCACGAAGCGGCGGAAGGACTCCTGGTACCACATCTCGGCCTCGCGGGTGTCGGCGAGCGCCTCGGCGTCGCTCTCGGCCACGTAGAT
>CBJNAT010000176.1:0-6433 GCA_966434585.1 uncultured Gammaproteobacteria bacterium
GGCCCAGCGCGATGCCACGGGCCTTCGAGGGCGAATCGGGGATCCTGGCGAGGGCGTCGCGCCAGGCGCTGCGCAAGCGCTCCTGGTTCAGCTCGGGCTGCACCGCTAGCACGGTCCACTGCGCTGCCGCGACTGCCGCTTCCGGCGAGGCATCGGGCGCCGGAGGAAGGGGGTCGCCGTAGGGCTGGTAGCGAGGTTCGATGGCATTGAGGGCATTGAACACCGCCAGGTCGGCCAGCGCACGCATCCGCACGCGGAGATGCAGGCGTTGGTCGATGTCGATTATGAGGAGAGCATGGCGATCGTGGCTCTCGATCTCGAGTCGGACCGCATCATCGGCGTGTCACGCTATGACGTGGATCCTGCGACGAACCATGCGGACATCGCATTCGTCGTAGGCGACAACTGGCAGGGCAGGGGATTGGGCACTCTGCTGTTTCGTCGCATGGCGGAGATCGCGCATTCGAACGGCATCGCGGGCTTTCACGCCGACGTGCTCGCATCGAATACACCGATGCTGCGTGTGTTTCATCGCAGTGGCCACAAGGTCACGTCCAAGCTCGATCAGGGGTGTTATCAACTGGAGATCGTGTTCGATCCGGCGCTCGTGCGAGATCGAGATGTGGAGGCGCACGCGCAGAGTCGGTGGGCGTGAACGGCGTCTGGGTGAGGTGAGTGCGATTCTGTGGCACGCGCGCGATGATTGCGGTGGCCGACTGGCACCCACCAGGGAAGTCTTTCCAGGATCCGCCGTCCCTCGTCAGGGATCACGAAGCGCGTTGAATACATCCTTGTAGGCTCTGGGGCCGACATCCTTGTCGGCCACAGTCCTGGAAAGACTCCCCTGACGGGTGTCACTCGGCCACCGCACTTATCGCGTGAGAGCCACCAACGCCGAACCCGCGGCCCCAACTAGCAGTTGTCCAAACAGGAAGCAGCAACACACGGACAATCATGCCCACCATCCGCATCGGCGTATCCGGCTGGCGCTATCCACCGTGGCGCGGGACGTTCTATCCCGAAGGCTTGGCACAGCGCCGCGAACTCGAGTACGTCGCCTCTGTTCTGAACACCGTTGAGATCAACGGCTCGTTCTACTCGCTGCAGTGGCCGCAAAGCTGGCGTGATTGGTACACGCAAACGCCGCCCGATTTTCTGTTCGCGGTGAAAGGCCCCCGCTTCATCACACAAATGAAGCGATTGAGAGACGTGCAGACACCGCTCGCGAATTTCTTCGCGTCCGGCATTTTTCATTTGCGCGAGAAACTCGGGCCCATTCTTTGGCAGTTTCCCCCGCAGTTTCATTTCAACGAGGCGAAGTTCCGATCGTTCTTCGAGCGGCTGCCGCGTGACACGGCGGAGGCACTGAAGCTCGCGCGTAAGCGTGACTACAGACTCAAAGGTCGTTCACGGCTTGCGATCGATGCCACTAGGCCGTTGCGGCATGCCGTTGAAATTCGGCACCAAAGCTTTCTTACTGACGGGTTCGTGAAGCTGCTACGAGAGCACAACGTCGCGTTGGTCATCCCCGAGACGGCACAGCGGTGGCCGCTCGTGCAGGACATCACCGCCGACTTCGTGTATTTGCGCCTGCACGGCGATGTCACGCTCTACCAAAGCGGTTACAGCGATGCGGCGCTCGCAGAATGGGCCAGGCGCATCCGTTGCTGGCATCGCGGCACGGAGCCGCGCGTTGCTCGAAAGATTACGACGCTCCCGCCACCATCAACACAGCCGCGCGATATCTACTGCTACTTTGATAACACCGATGTGAAGCTGCGTGCGCCTTTCGATGCACAGACGCTGATGAAACTGCTCGGCGTCACACGCGAGCCCAGCGACGTTCAGCCGCGTGTTGCCGCACGCCGGGTTCGGCGTACGGTCGGAGCGCTGCTACCATCCGAACCTTCAATCAGATAAGTGGAGTGCGCATGAAATCGCTGTGGCTTGGATTGCTCGCTTGCGTGGCTGGCGTGTTGCCGGCGTTGGCAAAGGATGCGGCGTTGACGCAGGCCGTCGCCGCCTCGCATCGCACCCCGGAGCTCGTGGCGCGCGATCGCTATCGTCATCCCCAAGAGACGCTGGAATTTTTCGGCATTCGGCCGGACATGACGGTGGTGGAGATCTGGCCGGGGCGCGGTTATTGGACGGAAATCCTGGGTCCCTATCTGCGCGAGAAGGGCATGTATTACACGGCGATTGCCCCGAGCTCATCGAGCGAGCGGGCTGCCAAGGCTGCTCAAGCCTGGCAGCAGAAACTCAACTCGAGCCCCGAGCTGTACGGCAAAGTGCGCGTGAGCGAGCTGGGCATGGGAGGGATGGACGTTGCGCCCGCGAACTCCGCGGATCTCGTGCTGACGTTTCGTAACGTGCACAACTGGATGGGCGCAGGTCTTGCGGACGAGGCATTCGCTGCCTTCTTCAAGGCATTGAAGCCTGGTGGCATTCTCGGTGTGGAGGAGCATCGTGCGTCGACCGATCAAGCACAGGACCCGAAGGCAAAAAGCGGCTATG
The DNA here is from genome assembly GCA_966434585.1 of uncultured Gammaproteobacteria bacterium. Lineage (GTDB taxonomy): Bacteria > Pseudomonadota > Gammaproteobacteria > Steroidobacterales > Steroidobacteraceae > DATELY01. The sequence goes on from CBJNAT010000176.1 coordinate 2,515, forward strand.
TGCGAGAGGACTACACGCGCCAGCTCGCCGAGAAAGCAGGGTTCAAATTCATTGGCTCATCGGAGTTGAATGCGAACCCGAAAGACACCAAGAACTGGCCAAGCGGCGTGTGGACGCTGCCGCCGACGTTGGCGTTGGGTGAGCAGGATCGCGAGAAGTACCTGGCGATCGGCGAGGCCGATAACTTCCTGTTGAAGTTCCAGAAGCCGCTCACGGCGGATTGAGCTTAGGAACGAAAGCTGCATAGCCTGCGAAAGGCGCATAGGTGTAATTTCTGGGCTTTGCTGTGGTCGCGTACGTGTTCGACTAGCGACCGCACTGCAGTCTGAGGAGCCGACGAGAAAACCGATCATGAGCAATAACGTCCGACACGTTGTCTTCGGCTCCCGGGCGGAGCCCGCCAAACTCAGCGAGCCCGAGCCCACTGCATTGCAGCGCGCGGTGCTGGTGCGTGCGCGGGAGCTGCGCGAACGCGAGAGTGAGCCGCGCAAGCGCTCGCCGGCGCAATGGGCCGGCGCGGCCGTTCTGGCTGTGGTGTGCTTTGGGATCATGTACGGCGCGGTGGATGCGGTGCTGCGGAAGATGCAGCACCTTACGAAGGACGTCGTCGCGCAGCCTGCGCAACCCGCGGCGGCTGAACCCCCGCCGCAGGCGCAGTCGCCCAATCAGCCGTATTTCATCGATCTGCAGTCGAGCGCACCTGAACCGCACTGACGCTCGCGTTGCCAGCGTGCGGCACTCCTGAGGTTTACGGGTGTCCGCTTTCGGCGGACAACCCGAACGATGCAATACGAACAGCACTCCACCGACGAGATCATCACGCTCACACCGCGCGCAACACCGCGCGGTAGTGTCATTTGGTTGCATGGCCTGGGTGCCGACGGGTCGGATTTCGTGCCTGTCGTCGATGAGCTGCGTCTGCCAGCGACGTGTCCGTTGCGCTTCGTTTTTCCCCACGCCGCGATGCGGGCGATCACGATCAACAACGGCTATGTCATGCGTGCCTGGTACGACATCCGCACGTTCTCGGGAATCGACGAAGACGATGTGGGCATTCGCGAGAGCGAGCGATTGGTGCGAGGTTTGATTCAGGCAGAGCTCGATCGCGGTGCGCGCTCCGACCGCATCGTGCTCGCTGGATTCTCGCAGGGTGGTGCGCTGGCGTTACATACGGCGCTGACATATCCGCAGCGACTCGCGGGCGTGCTGGCGTTATCGACCTATCTGCCGCTGGCCAACACGCTAGTCACTCAGGCGCACGCGGCTAACAAAGCCACACCGATCTTGATGTGCCACGGTCTGCACGATGACATCGTGCCGCTTGCGGTGGGCCAGCGCTCGCGCGCCGTGCTCGAAGAGCTGGGCTATGCCGTGCAGTGGCACAGCTATCCCATGGCGCACGAGGTGATGCCCGAGGAGCTCACCGCGATCAGCAGCTGGCTGATCGACCGCTTCCGATAGCGGCTAAGCGACTTGCGACGCGCTCGGCACCGGGCTTTCAGCGTCGGTCGCCTGTCGATGTGCCGCCAGCAATGCTCGAAACTCGGGCGAACGAGACGTGAGCGCCGCCACCGAGCCGTGATCGATCAAACGGCCTTCGTGCATCAGGAGCACTTCGTCGAAGCGCCCCAGCAGATGCAGCCGGTGAATCGACGAGATGATGCAGGCCTGCGGGAACGCCTCAAACAGCTGCGTGTAGACGGCGGACTCGGTGCGCGGGTCCAGTGCCGCCGTGGGCTCATCCAACAGCAGGAGGGCGCTGTTGCGTGCGGCAAGCACACCTCGCGCCAAGGCCACTCGACCGCGCTGGCCACCGGACCAGTTCGCGCCGCGCTCGGCAATCATCATTTCGAGTCCAGCGGGCGAGGTGTCGAGGAAATCGTCGGTACAAGCTATCTCGAGCGCGCGTGCGAAATCCTCTTGCCGTGGCGGCCCGTCCACTGCTTCGCACAGGCTCAGATTGTCGGCGAGCGTGGCTTCGAACACCTCGGCGTCCTGAGGAATGAGCGTCGTCGTGCTGCGCAGGAAATCGCTCGCATCGCTCGGCCGCACGAAGGCGACGCCGTCGTCTCGGTGGACGATGACACTCTCGGCGGCGTACAAGCCAGCCAGCACACGTAGCAGCGAGCTCTTGCCAGAGCCACTGGCACCGATCAGCGCGTAGCGCTGCCCGCGCTTCAGCGTCAGATTCAAGCCATCGAGTGTTGCACTCCCCGAACGACTCCGGGCGTGGCGGAAGTTGAGGTCGCGAATGTCGAGGCGTTGCCAGGGGGCTGGCACTGCATTCGGTGTGCTCAGCGCCGCATGCGCCGGTTCGGCGTCGCGAATCACATCCGCGCTTGCGTAATCGGCCTGTTGACGCGCGAAGGTTTGAAAGTGCATCGCCACGGAGGCGATCACACCGCCCGCTTGCTGTGCGTACTCCCACACCATGTAGACGCTGCCGAGTAATAGCGTCTGCTGAGCGACGTTGCCGGCGTGACGAGTCGCAAGCCAGGCGAACAACGCGACGAGACCGCAGCTCAAGGCCTTGCTGCAGATATCCACCGTGCACCACTTTGTTTCGTTGAGCACGATGGAACGCTTCAGCGGTTCGAAGATCGCGAGGAGACGCTTTACGAGCAGGGCGGACACCGCGCGGCCCTGCCGCAATGCGAACAGGCTGTTCACGTTGCCCAACGAGTCGATGAGTGTGGCGGAGTAACGACGCTCGGCGTCGTTCTCGCGGTGGGCCAACCGGATCATCGCGCGGTCGAAGCCGATCACTGAGGCGCTGATCACTGCAAACCCGGTCACCGCTGCAAGACCGACCCACGGCTCGATCACCCATAGCGCGATGGCGGGGCCGATGAGGCGTACCGCACTGCTCAGATAGATGAACTGGTTTTGACTGAAGCCGGAGATGGCGTGGCTGCTCTGCTGGACGCGGTGTGCGGTGGCGCCCGAGTGGTGACGTTCGTGCCACGACATCGGCAGCGACACGAGTCGTTCGACGAGCGTCTGCGTGACCCGCGCACGGACGTGCAGCGCCACGTTGCGTTCCAGTACGCGACCCGGTCCATGCATCAGCCAACTGAGTGCGGTGACGCCAAGCACGGCCGCAATCCAAAGTCCCGCCGACCCCAAGCCTGCGATGCCTTGCAATTGCAGCACGTTGATCGCGCGGCTCGAGAAGAATGGAATCGCGAGCAGTACAAGCTGTGCGCTGATGAGAAGAGTGCAAGCACCCAGCAATCGGCGGCGATGACCCGCCGCCAATGACCAGAGCTCGCGATAGAGGTACAGCACTCCGCCCGTCTTGCCAGAAGACGTCTGTCCGTCGCTCATTTGTTCTTAAGAGACCCCATGCCGAGTGGGCGCACTCTAGTGTTCGGCGCAACACGCTGTAGTTAGTCGTTCCGCAGTTCGTAAGTCAGGGGATTACTGAAATCGGCACGGACTACAAAACAGTGTGAAGTGCTGCTCGGCTGCACTGCGACAGCTCTGCTCGTCTTCGCCTGGGGCGCTGCGCATCTGGCATGATGCGTACGCCAAACACCTACACGAAGAGGGGCTCACATGCTGCTGAAAACCCGAGTACTGCTCACGGGGTTGCTGGTTGCGCTGTTATCCATGTCGACGGCGCAAGCCGAGTCGGCCAAAGCCAAAGTCAAGTGCCATATGACCTTCGCGTTGAAGGGCTGGTCGGTGCTCTACAAGACTTCCAGCGGCACGGGCCAGATCAAATGCTCGAACGGACAAAGCGCGCACGTGAAGCTCGATGCAAAAGGCGGCGGACTTACCGTCGGCAAGTCGAGCATCGATGACGGCAGCGGCGAGTTCTCCGCGGTGCAAGACATCAACGAGTTGTTCGGCTCGTACGCTGCAGCGGAAGCGCACGCCGGTCGTAGTGGGAGGCGCAGCCGTCGTACAGTTCCTC
>CBJNAT010000177.1:0-6399 GCA_966434585.1 uncultured Gammaproteobacteria bacterium
CAAGATCGCGTCGTCGATGTACTCAACCGCATTCTGGAGGCAGAGCTTGCGGGGGTCGTCCGTTATACGCACTACTCCTTTCTCGTGTTCGGTTTCAACCGTATACCCATCGTGTCGTGGCTGAGAGCGCAAGCTGATGAGTCCCTGCTACACGCGCAGCAGGTGGGCGAGTGGATCACGGCGCTTGGGGCCTATCCTTCGCTCGGCATTGGCCCGTTGCTGGACTCGCACAAGCACGACATCGGCTCGATGTTGCGCGAGTCACTCGAGGAGGAGGGACGAGCGCTGCAGCTCTACCGAGAGTTGCTTGCACTCGTGAACGATCGCTCCGTGGCACTGGAAGAATTTGCACGCGGCATGATTCAGGCGGAGGAGCTGCACGCCGCAGAGGTCGACAAGATGCTGCGCAAGCCGGGTGAGCTGCCCTCTGTTTCTCCCCGGACGGGTTGAACTCCACTTCAGCGTCGCAACCGTCTCATATCCTACGTGCGCTCCGTATGGCGAACGTCAGAGGCTATAGCTCATCCGACCAGGCGAGTCCCTCGCGACTGATCAAGGCGCTCGATGAAGAAGGCCCCCAAGTCCCCGCCGTATAGATCTTCAAAGGTTCATCATTCGCCAACCAACTGGCGCGAATGGGATCGATCCAGCGCCAGGCGGCTTCCAGCTCGTCGCGGCGCATGAACAAGGTGAGGTTACCTTTCACCACATCCATCAACAGCCGCTCGTAGGCATCCACAGGGCGCTGCTTCGGCAACTCATCGAGATCCAACCCCAGTTTCACGGGCTTCAAGCGAATGCCCTCGCCGGGAGACTTCGCGAGTAGGCGCAGCGTGATGTTCTCGTCCGGCTGCAGGCGGATCACCAGACGATTGTTGGCGCGATCCGCAATGGGCCGGTCGAATATGACGTGCGGCACATCCTGGAACGTCACGACGATCTCTGCCAGCTGCTCCTGCATGCGCTTGCCGGTGCGCAGATAGAACGGCACACCTGCCCAGCGCCAGGAATCGATCTGCGCCTTGAGCGCGACGAAAGTTTCGGTGGTGCTGTCGGCCGCAATACCCGTTTCCTCGAGATAGCCCACGACGGGTTTGCCGGTTATCGCCCCGGCCTTGTACTGGGCTCGCACGGTGTTCTCGATGGCTTCTCGTCCGACCAACGGACGCAGCGCACGCAACACTTTCAATTTCTCGTCACGCACCTCGTCGGAGTTGCTGGTCGAGGGCGGCTCCATCGCAATGATGCACAACAATTGCAACAGATGGCTTTGCACCATGTCGCGCAGTGCACCGGTCCTGTCGTAAAACGCGGCACGCTGCTCGACGCCCACTTGTTCCGCGACGGTGATCTGCACGTGCTGGACGCGTCCACGCTGCCAGAGAGGCTCGAACAAGGCATTGCCGAAGCGCAGCGCCATGAGATTCTGCACCGGCTCCTTGCCGAGGTAGTGATCGATCCGATAGATCTGCTCTTCGGCGAATGCAGCGCCCACGTGTCGATCTATCGCCTGTGCGGAGGCCAGGTCATGACCGAGCGGCTTTTCCAACACCAACCGCGATTGCGGCGTGACCAGTTCGAGTAATCGCAACCTCGTGCAGATATCCACGAACAGCAACGGCGAAGTGGACAGGAAGTACACGCGGACGAACTCGGCGCGATCATCCAGACGGTGCTTGAGCGCCGCGAAGTCCGCATCGATTTTCGCATCCACCTTCAAATAATCGAGCTGCGCGGCAAAGCGCTGCCACGCCACGCGCTCGAAATCCGCACCGACACGCTGCCGCACACGTTCCTCGATACGAGCGATGAACTCTTCGCGGCTGCAATCGATATCGGAAACGCCCAGCACGCGCGATGCGGCGGCAACTTGGCCGGCCGCATGACGGCGATACAGCGCCGGCAGCAGCTTGCGGGTGGCCAGATCACCGGTCGCACCGAACAGGATGAGATCGAACTTCTCTTGCCCCGCCATCCACAACTCCGGATTGGTCGTAACCCTCTGCGTTGCAGACGGTGTGCTTCCAAGCTACTCGCTCAAAGCTCGAGTCGCCGTCATCGCCAAGGTAATGGCGCCAACGCGGCCGGAGCGATCACCCAGGCCGGGGGCGACGATGTATCTGTCCAGCCAATCTGCGTCGTGCGAAGCCGGCAGATAGGCATTCAAGCTGTCACGCGCGCTGCGCCGGATGTGCGGCAACAGCGCGGCGTTGCCCATCACGCCGCCGCCAAACACGATCCGTTCGCTGGACAACATGAGCGCGATGGCTGCGGCCAGTTGGCCGAGATAGCTGCCGATGATTTCGTAGGCGGCGTGATCGTTGCGCAATCGCTCTAGCGACACTCCCCAGCGCGCGACGATCGCCGGGCCACTGGCAAGCCCCTCCAGACAGTCGCCGTGAAATGAACAAACGCCCGCGAAGTCCGCATCTCGCGGATCACGTCGAACGTGGATATGACCCATCTCCGGATGCAGCATGCCCTGCAAACTGCGTCCATCGATCACGACTCCGCCCCCGATGCCCGTGCCCACGGTGACGTAAGCCAACGATTTGCAGTCACGACCCGCGCCATAGCGCGACTCCGCCAGCGCTGCCGCATTCACATCCGTATCGATCGCCACTGGACAATCGAATCGGTCCCCCAGGGGCCCCGCGAGATCAGCGCCGCTCCAACCCTGCTTAGGTGTATTGAGAATACGTCCCCAGTTAGGGGATCCGGCGCGCAGACCCACCGGACCAAACGCAGCGATGCCCAACGCATCCATGCGTCCATGCACTGCCTGCATCCTCGAAAAGAAGTCGATGACTCTGGTGAGAGTCGCTTCGGGCGACGTCGTCGGGATGCGCGCTTCAGCCAACACATCGTCGATGTCGCGCGCCAGCACGCAAACGAACTTCGTGCCTCCGGCTTCGATGCCGCCGTATAGCTTGCCAGTCATGCTTGTGAACTGATCCGAGGGAATCGCCGTGGGACGGTTCGCGAACCGCCCCGCGACACAGACTGCTAGAACTTGTACTTCACAGCGAGATTGGTCGTACGCCCGGTCAGCAGACGACCGCGCACGTACGAACTCGGTAGCGCCGTGCCTTCTTCCGCCTCGGTGGCAACGATCTCATCGCTGATGTTGTTGACACTGATGGCGGCCGATAAGGCATCGGTGAATGCAACGCTGCCATACACATTGAAGATCACGTACGCCTGCTGGCGGACGACGTTCGCCGCGTCGCGTGGCGTATCTTGTAACTTGTACTTGCCCGAGCCTTGCGCCGTCACACCGACTTCCCAGATGGACGCACGATAACTCGGCGTGATGGTGTAGATGTAGGGCGCCTGACGGCGCGGCTTGGTACCGTTCAAGGCCGGGGTGATCTTGTCCTTCTTGATCTCCGCATCGATGTAAGTGAAGTTGCCGGTCACGCCGAACCCCGAATCGCCGCGCCAGTTGCTTTCGAGTTCCAGGCCATTGGCTTCGTAGCTGCGCAGGAAGGTCAGTCCCGAAGTCACTTCGGCATTGGTTTCATTCACCTTCGTGTTGAATAGCGTTGCATAGAACGCTGTCCGGCCGACGTTCCACTTGAAACCCGCTTCCGCCTGTTTCACTTCGTCATAACCCTTGGTGGTGCTGGAACGCGATCCATCCGCCGTCAATGCACCGCTGATTTGCAACAGGCGATCGGCCGGAAAACTGGCGCCCACGCTGTAACGTGCGAACACAGACATGTTGCCGTTCAGCAAGTAACTGCCACCCAACGAGTACGAGGTGTGCTTGGCGCTGTAGTTGGCCCGCTGCGGAGTGGTGCTGGAAGCAATCGCTCGGCCGCGCGCTTCGAATGGCTCGATGACGCCATTGTTGTCGTAGTCGAACCCGCCGGCATTACCGCAACACACGGCGACATTGACGCCCCTAGCCTTGAGGCTGTCGCGACGCACGCTGGCGTCCCAGGTGAAGTCGGCAATGCTGCCGCCGACACTCAGGTACGGTGCCCTCATGTCGTACTTGAGGTCCCAGGCGAACGACAGCAGACCCGGCCAGTACAGACCGTTCGCCGTCACGCGCTGGTCGTCCGCCGTGCCGAACACACCATCTGGACCTGAGGTGGTCACATCGATGCCCACGGGATCTTTATCGAGCGTTTGCAGGATGAACTGCCACGAGTTCCAGTCGGAGGCCACCTTCTGATGCATGTTGAAGTAACCGGCCGTCACCGAAAACGCCTCGCCAAAATCCTTGGTGAGTTTCAGATCGTTCACTGTATTGCCGACATCCTTGAAGCTGACATCAAACAGCAGATTGTTGATGACGCGGCCGTCGTAGGCCTGACCCGCGTTGGGACCGGCGCCATAGGTGACGCGCGCCGTAGCGCAGTTCGAGAGCGGGGCGCCGGCTGCGGTGGTGGAGCCATTACAGAGACTGAGCGCCTGCACCGCGGCGAGATTGCCCGAGCCTCCGTCGGCAAAAGGACCGATCCAGCTGCCGCCCACATCTGAGCTGCGGAACTTGTTGTTCACATGCCAGCCATCGCCAAAACTCTTGTCGAACTCGAAGCCGAATGAGTCGACTTTCGCGTTGATGCCCTTGGTCACATCGCGTTCGACTTGTCTGCCGAAGGCGTCGGAAGTCGAGATCTGCGTCTGATGACGGCTGTAGATGGAGTCGTGCGCCAGATCGATGCCAGGTGGGTTGCCGAACTTGCCACTCCCCTTCCAACGCAGAGGCGCGGGCATGTAAGTCGGCACGTTGTCGTCTAGATGTTTGAGATGGATCTGGAAATAGCCGTCCTCGAGTTCCCGCGTGAGATTGAGCTTGATCTGCCCGCCTTGTTCGCCGTTGAAACCGGTGTGACGCAACCCCTCGCCCGAGTGATAGAAGCCGCCGAAGCTGTAGCTCCACTGCTCATTCAACCTGCCGCTGTTCGCGAAATCGATGCGCGCGAGGTCGTAATCCAGGCCATAGCTGAGACCGACCGCACCGCCGTCTTCATCACCCGTGTTACTGATGAAGTTGATCACGGCGCCGGGAGCGCCCGATGCGAATGTCGAAGCTGAACCGCCTCGAATGGATTCGATGCGCCGCAAGCTCCAGTCGGCCCGCACGAAGTTGTCCGAGTTGGCGAAATTGAGATCGCCGAACAACAGCACCGGCAGGCCATCCTCCTGATACTGCACGTACTTGGAACCGCCAGTGGCCAATGGAATGCCGCGAATCGTGACATTCGCATTGCCCTCACCGCCTGAGGATTCCGAACGCACGCCGGGGATGCTGCGCAGCAGCTCCTGCGTAGAGCGCGGCGCCAGTTGATCCATGTCATCGAGGCTGATCGAACTTGTGGAAACGCTGGATTCCAGCCGATTGACCGGTCGCGCCACCGCGGTGACCACGATTTCTTCGAGCGGAGGTGCTACTTCGTCGGCGGCCCGCACGGATGTAACCGCCAAGGAGCTCATTGCTCCTGCGAGCACGCAAGCACGCCATGGATAAGTCGAGTTGGCAATTTTCATGTGAATTCCCCCTTATAGTAGCTGCAACACCTAACTACAATCGATTGCAATTCACGGCGCAGACTGTCTGCGCAGAGGCTTAGCGCGCCCGTCCGGCGCGAAACTCAATGCGGCGCATGTCGTTCTTCGCTGAACAGATCAAGCGATGGCGAGCGTTGCCGAAATCGATGTCCAGCTCGGCGAACTCATCGCCCGCCTCCCAGCGCAGTCGCAACTGACTCGCAGAGGCGCTGCTGCAGCTGAACTGACCGTTGAAGGCCGGATGCGTATTGCGGAGACGGATCAGCGCGCACAGTTGCTGGACGACGCTGCGCTCGAGCGCCGTGTCGATCTCTTCGCGGTGATAGTAGTGACGGTTGATGTCGCGCCCCACGCCGGTTCGCGACAACAACTCGGTGTCATTGCTCCCGGCCAGCAGGCCCACGTAATAGACCTGCGGAATGCCGGGCAGAAAAAATTGAACGGCACGCGCGAGCAGATAGTTCACATCGTTACGCGACAGCGCGTCGTAGAAGGTGCAGTTGACCTGATACAGGTCCAGGTTCGAGGCTGCGGCGCCGGTGGCCAGTCTGCTGCTGCCGCCGCTGTTGCGATGGATGACTTCCACCAGTCGATCCAACTCGTCGGGCGGCACGAGGCCGGGTTTATGCTCGGGATCTTTTCTGTCCGCGCCGATATCGATGATGCCGATGCCGTCGTGCGTGTCCAGCACTGTCAGCGCGTTGTTGGGACGGACGTCGATCCACTCCTTGAGATGTTTCGCCGTGCCGAACGCGAAGGCATGCAATAGCAGCGGCGGCAGGGCAAAGTCGTAGACCCAATCCACGTGCCGGGCAATGTCGATCTGCTTGCGGTAGTGGGAATGAACCTCCACCAGTACCTCGAGCCCGAGACTGC
>CBJNAT010000178.1:0-6395 GCA_966434585.1 uncultured Gammaproteobacteria bacterium
GACCGGCCTCTTCTGCTCCCCTCCTCCCGACGCCCATACACTCATGTCTTTGAAAGACCGCATCACTGAAGACATGAAGGCCGCCATGCGCGCGAAGGACTCCGATCGCCTCGGGACCATTCGCATGATCCAGGCCGCCATCAAGCAGCGCGAAGTCGACGAGCGCATCACGCTCGATGACACACAGACACTCGCGGTGCTCGAAAAGATGATCAAGACCCGCAAGGAGTCGGTCGCGCAGTTCCAGAGCGGCGGCCGCACGGATCTCGTCGAGAAAGAAAATCGTGAGATCGCCCTGCTCCAGTCCTATCTGCCCGAGCAGCTGTCCGATGCCGAAGTCGACGCCCTGATTACCGAGGCGATTGCGCAGTCCGGCGCGGCCTCCGTGAAAGACATGGGCAAGGCCATGGCCATCGTGAAGCAGAAAGCCCAGGGGCGCGCAGACATCGGCGCTGTCAGTGCCAAGCTGAAGGCGAAGCTGGGCGGATAGGGCGCTCGCGCGCCGGCTGTAGGCCGTAGCCAGAGACCAGAGCGTTGCTCTTGGGGTGCAGCAGCACCTCTGACCTACAGCCTAGAGCCTACAGCCTGCAGCCTACTTCCCGTGTCCGGACGCATCCCGCAGCACTTCATCGATGAGCTGATCGCCCGCGCGGATCTGGTGGAGCTCATCGGCTCGCGTATTCCGCTCAAGAAGGCCGGCAAGGAATACAAAGGGTGCTGCCCGTTCCATGGCGAGAAAACACCGTCGTTCACGGTGGTGCCGGACAAGCAGTTCTATCATTGCTTCGGCTGTGGCGCGCATGGCACGGCGCTCGGCTTCTTGATGGAGCACGATCATCTGAGCTTCGTAGAAGCCGTCGAGGATTTGGCCGAGCGCGTCGGCTTGGAAGTGCCGCGCGACCAATCGCCTCAGGCCAAGCCGCGGCCCGCCGATGATCTGTTCTCACTGCTCAGCGCCGTCGGCGAGTACTACGGCCGCGAGCTGAAGAATCACCCGAACGCACAGGCTTACGTCCGCAAGCGGGGCCTGACCGCCGAAACGGGGGAGCGCTTCGGCATCGGGTACGCGCCCGATCGTTGGGACAGCGTGCTCACCACGTTCGGCTCGAACGAGCACCGCCGGCAGCAACTGCACCAGGTCGGTTTGATCATCGAGCGCGATCGCAAGGACGCGCCCGGCTATTACGACCGCTTTCGCGATCGGATGATGTTTCCGATTCGTGATACGCGGGGCCGGGTGATCGGCTTCGGCGGTCGCGTGCTGGAGCAAGGTGAACCGAAATATCTGAACTCGCCCGAAACCGAGCTCTTCCACAAGGGACGCGAGCTGTATGGGCTGTATGAAGCTCGCCAGGCAACCCGACAGCTGAAGCGACTGCTCGTCGTGGAAGGCTACATGGACGTCGTTCGCCTCCATCAATCCGGCATTACCTATGCGGTGGCCACGCTGGGCACTGCGACCACCCCCGAACACCTCACCCGCATCTTCCGCGTTTGTAGTGAGGTGATTTTTTGCTTCGACGGTGATCGAGCCGGTCGCGGTGCGGCGTGGCGAGCGCTCGAGAACGCGCTGCCCCAGGTGCGTGAAGGGCGGGAAATACGGTTCTTGTTCTTGCCCGAAGGACACGACCCGGACTCGCTAGTCGGGGAGGAAGGTCGAGAGGCTTTCGAACAGCGGCTCGCCCGGGCTCTGCCGCTCTCGGAGTACTTCATCCAACGACTCGCAGAGGAAGTCGACATGCAAAGCGTCGACGGTCGCGCGAAGTTCGCAGAGCTGGCGCGTCCGCTAATCGGAAAAATACCGACAGGGGTGTACCGAGAGCTGCTCGTCGATGCACTCGCGCAAAAAGTGGGGATGAATCCCGCCCGACTCGCAACCGCACTTGCGCTCAATCCGCCGGGGAGCACCCCAGCGGTGAATCAGGTGATCCCTGAACGAACGGGCGATGAGATGTCCGTCTCAAGCTCGGCGCCGCGCAGCCGACTGGTACGTCATGCGATCCATCTGTTGGTGCACCACCCGCAGATCGCGGACAGGGTGTCCAATCCGGATGCGCTGGCCGGGTTGGATAAGGCCGGTGTGCCCTTACTCATGGAGCTGTTGCACCAGTTGCACGATGAGCCCGTACAGACCACGGGCATGCTGCTGGAGCGCTGGCGGAACCGGCCGGAGCATGGCGCTCTGGCCAAGTTGGCCGTGATGGAGTGCCTGGTTTCGAACACCGACGGTGCAGCGCACGAACTGCGAGCCGCGGTCGAGCGTCTGGTGCAGGAGCGCGTCGAAATTCGACGCGACGAGCTGTTACATAAAGCCCAGGAGGCGGGCCTGAATGACCAGGAAAGAGCCGAGCTTCAGGAACTGCTGCGTGGTTCCGCTGGCGGGGCTTCTTCCGCGCCGCGCTGAACCTAGCTCCTGCGAGATTATCCAAGTAGACTGCGCGGTCTTTTTTAGCCCGCTCCAACCTTGAGGGCCCCGATCTTGAGCAAGACCCCAGCACCTGTGGCCAAGAAGGAACCTGCACAGCTGGCCGATGAGCGTCAGTCACAGCTGAAGCTGCTCATTGCCCGTGGCAAGGAGCAAGGCTTTCTGACGTACGTCGAAGTCAACGACCATCTGCCGAGCGAAATCGTCGATCCGGAGCAGATCGAAGACATCGTCAACATGATCAACGACATGGGCATTCCGGTGTACGAGAAGGCACCGGAGAGCGAAGCCCTGCTCCTCACGGAGCCTGTCGTTGCCGACGAAGAAGCCGCTGAAGAAGCCGCCGCTGCACTCGCGACGGTAGATGCCGAATTCGGCCGCACGACCGACCCGGTCCGCATGTACATGCGCGAAATGGGCACGGTCGAGCTGCTCACCCGCGAAGGCGAAATCCGCATTGCGAAGCGCATCGAGGAAGGCTTGGACGCCGTCCGTTTGGCGCTTTCCATGTACCCGCAGACCTACACCTTCATGCTGAACCAATACGAGCAGGTGAAGGTCGGTCAGGGTCGGCTGGTCGACATCATCGTCGGCTTCATCGATCCGAACGCGCCGGATGAAATCGCAGCACCCGTGAATCCGAAGCTCGCGGCCGCAGCGAAGGAAGAAGAAGCTGAGGACGACGAGGAAGCCGCCGAGGGTTCCGAAGAAGAGGAAGCACTCGAGACCGGTCCGGATCCGGAAGAAGCCGCTCGTCGCTTCGCCTCGATCGCGAAGCTTCAGGTTCAAGTTCTGAAGGCCATCGAAGAGAAGGGTCTGAAGGAGCCGAAGACGCTGAAACTGCGCCAGAAGGTCTCCGATGAGTTCATGGAGCTGAAGCTCTCGCCGAAGATGTTCGACGCGCTGATCGGCCAGCTCCGCGGCCACGTCGCCGAGATCCGCAATCTCGAGAAGCAGATCATGACGCTCTGCGTGCGCGATTCCGGCATGCCACGCAGGGATTTCGTCACCACGTTCCCGAAGAACGAGACGAACATGAAGTGGCTGGACAAGCACATCCGCGCGAAGCGCAAGCACTCGGCTGCGCTTGCGAAGCTGCGCGAAGACATCGAGAAGCAGCAGCAGCGCTTGATCGATCTCGAGAAGCGCGTGCACATGAGCATTGGCGATCTCAAGGAGATCAACCGCGAAGTGGCCGTCGGCGAAGCGAAGGCGCGTCGCGCGAAGAAGGAGATGGTCGAGGCGAACTTGCGTCTCGTGATCTCGATCGCGAAGAAGTACACGAACCGCGGGCTGCAGTTCCTGGACCTCATCCAGGAAGGCAACATCGGTTTGATGAAGGCCGTCGACAAGTTCGAATACCGTCGCGGTTACAAGTTCTCGACGTATGCAACGTGGTGGATCCGTCAGGCCATCACGCGTTCGATCGCCGACCAGGCGCGCACCATTCGTATCCCGGTGCACATGATCGAGACGATCAACAAGCTGAACCGCATCTCGCGTCAGATGCTGCAGGAGATGGGCCGCGAGCCCACGCCTGAAGAGCTGGCCGTGCGCATGGAAATGCCGGAAGACAAGGTTCGCAAGGTGCTCAAGATCGCCAAAGAGCCGATCTCGATGGAGACGCCGATCGGCGATGACGAGGATTCGCACTTGGGAGATTTCATCGAGGACACCTCGGTGGACTCGCCGATCGATTCCGCGACCATGGAGAGCCTGCGCGAGACGACGCACTCCGTGCTCGCCGGTCTCACGCCGCGCGAAGCGAAGGTGCTACGGATGCGCTTCGGCATCGATATGAATACGGATCACACGCTGGAAGAAGTCGGCAAGCAGTTCGATGTCACGCGCGAGCGTATTCGCCAGATCGAAGCGAAGGCCTTGCGCAAGCTCCGTCATCCGAGCCGCAGCGAGCAGCTGCGCAGCTTTCTGATGGACGACTGACGCCTCTGCTCTGTTTCTCTTAATAAAAAGGGCCGGCTACCCACGCCGGCCTTTTTTTATGCACTGCATTATCTCGCTCCTGCAGCGCACTAGCTGCATTGCGCCCCGGATGGCAGCCGCACCACGGCCGTGCACCGACAGAATTCTCCGTGACGGTGGCGATTGTCACCTTTGTTCGACAACAATGGGTACTTCGTACGATAGATTCGAAGCGCGCAGTCTGGGAAAAGGTATCTCGTGCGGTCGAGCTACGAGTCTCGCGGCTGGGCAGCGCGTGCTTGTACAGCTGCACAACGCACTAAGTTCTCTGATCTGGGCACTGCGAATTCACGCCTTCGCCGGTTTGCAAGGACACCCCCATGAACACGACAAACGCCTACTCCGGACCGCTCCTCGGTTTGGCTATTTGCGTGCTGATCGTCGGCTGCGCGGCGCCTCCGACTGCGAGCAACGAAGAGACGAAACAGCGCGCGGCCATTGCGGCCGCTAATCTGGAAGATGCGCTCGTCGTCGACTGTCAGTTGCCTGGCAAGTTGCAGAAGCTCGGCGGGATACGCACCTACTTGACCCCCGGTGAGTTGACGCGGCTGTCGGCCGTGGAGTGCCGCACCCGCGGCGGCGAGTACATGGTCGGGGACTTGTCGAGCGGCACGTTGTCGCTCGAGCGGTGGTTGCCGTTGGCGCAGAACGGTCGTGCAGAAGCTCAATACTACGTGGCGCGCATTTACGCGAATGGCATGAGCGGGGTGCAGCCCGACTACGCGAAGGCGGCCGAGTGGTACAAGCAGGCTGCAGACCAGGGCTTCAGCTCTGCGCTGCAGGAACTCGGCTACCTGTATGAAAAGGGCCTCGGCGTGCCACAGGACGCCAAGATGGCGCTCGATCTGCAGCGCAAAGCATCGGGACTCGGGGAGGAGCTCGACTACGCCTGGAAGATCGCGGCCGCAAAAGACGAGGCCGCGAAACAGATTCAGGCGCTGACAGCTCAGCTGGACACCTCCAATGGTGAGGTCGAAAGCCTGCGTGCCCAGCTGCAGCAGACGTCCCGTGCGTTGTCGGCCAGTCGTACGGATTTGCGCAAAGCCGAAGACAACGTCCTGAATCTGAAGGCCCAGATCGAGTCCGCGCAGTCCGCCGCCGATCCCGAGCGCGTACACGAGCTCGAGCGATTGCTGGCCTTGTCCCAGCAGGAAGTCAAAGACGCAAACGTCCGCTGGGAAACACTGCTGGATGAATCGAATCGCCAACGTGCAGAGCTCACCTCTCGCATGACACAGATGCAGCAATCTGCGGCACAGCTCAATGATGTCGTGGCCGCGGATAAGGAACGTCAGCAGTCTGCAGCCACGCTTGCGGCGCAGACCGAGCTGCGCCTCAACCAGGCGCGTCAGGAGCTCGCCGACTTGCGAGCGCAGTATCGCAAAGACCTCGACCAAATCACGGCGGAGCGGGATGCGTTGCGGCGTGCAGCCGCGGCTTCGGACACGGAGGCCAAGTCCCTGCTCGTCGAAAAACAACGCGAGTTCGAACGGCAGCGTGCCCGCATCCAATCGTTGGAGGCAGAGCTGGAGACTGCGAAGCGCACGCGGGAGGGCACCGCCAAAGCAGCGTCGGTCGAGGTGTCAACGCGATTGTCCGATCTGCAGGCACGACATGAAGAACAGCAGAGACAACTGAACTCGTTGCGCAAGGAACTGGTGGCGCTCTCTGCCAAGTCGCGCCAGGAACGCGTTGCTGCGATTCAAGACTTGAGCGCCCAGCTCGATGCTCGTAACGCCGAACTCGAAGGCAAGCAAACCCGCCTCGCCTCGCTGGAATTGGAAGCCAGCAAGCTGCGCACAGAAGTGCGCCGTTTGAATGAGCAGCGAGCCGGCGAAATGAAGGCCGGCAGCGAGGCCGCATCCCGCATGCAGGTCGCATTGCGCGATGCGCAGCGCAAGCTCGCAGAGCAGCAGGATCAACTCGACCGGCTGCAGACCGAGCGCGCATCGGAACTCGCCTCGCTCAGCAACGCTCGTGAAGCGAT
>CBJNAT010000179.1:0-6379 GCA_966434585.1 uncultured Gammaproteobacteria bacterium
CGACACCGGTAAGGACCAGGATTGGTTCGCTTCGCCGTTCATTCGCGCGGAAGCCATCGTGGCTTTAGTTGGCTTGGCCGCCTTCATCATCTGGGAACTTGGTGAGAAGCATCCGATCATCGATCTGTCGTTGTTCCGCCGCCGCAGCTTCACGCTCGGGCTGATCCCGATGGTGTTCGGTTATGCCACCATGTTCGGTGTGATCGTGCTGCAGCCTTTATGGATGCAGCAATGGCTCGGGTTTACCGCGACGTGGGCGGGCCTCGTGTCCGGGCCCGCTGGAATCGTGGCAGTGCTGGTGTCCGTGACGATGGGTAAGTACTTCACGCGCATCGACTCGAGAGTGCTGGCCACGATTTCGCTCGCCGCTTTTGCTATTTCGTTTCTGTTGCGCTCGTATTGGACTGCGAATGCGAGCGTTGCGACGTATGTCATCCCCCAGCTCGTGCAAGGGATCGGCATGGGTCTGTTCTTCGTCTCGATGCTCAATATCGTGCTGGACGGCATCGAGCCGCAGCGTATTCCATCCGCGTCGGGCCTCTCGAACTTCCTGCGCATCACGGGTGGCGCCATGGCGACCTCCATCGTGACCACGTTTTGGGAGCGTCACGCGAACTTCCACCAAACGCGCCTTGCAGAGGCAACGAGCGTCTACGATCCGCGGGCGCAACACGCACTCGAGACGCTGCGCAACAGCGGCTTGAGCGAGCAGCAGGCGCTCGCCGCGCTCACTCATGAGCTCGAAGCACAAGCGTACTTGCTTTCAGCGCTCGACTACTTCTGGATCGTCGCGTGGGTGACGTTTGCGGCCATTGCTTTCATCTGGTTAGCGCGGCGACCGCACACCGGGCACGTAGTGCCAGCCGAGTAGTAGCTTGCCGCAGGACCCAATTCGGAGCGACCGCAACGCTAATCCCATCCGCCCCAATTGAGGTTCGGCGGCGAGGGCGCGAGCGGCTCGACGGGGTAGTGCGACATGCCGGGGTAGAGCCGGCTCCAGACGATCGCGACCAACACGAGCGCGGCAATCCCGATCAGCACCGGCTGCCACAACGCCGACCAGCTCGCGTGCACATAGATCATCAGGATGGGATTCGCGCCAGCGGGCGGATGCACCGTGCGCGTGAGCAGCATGAAGGCGAGCGCCAGTATCGTCGCGGTCGCATACACCGCGAGCGAGTCGCCGAAGAACTGATAACACGCGATCCCGATGAGGGCGCCGCCCAGATGACCGCCGATGAGCGCGCGCGGTTGGGCGGCCGGCGCTCGTGTGAGTCCGAAGAGAAAGATGGCCGTGCCGCCCAGCGATGCGAGCAGAAACGGCGTGAGCCACGGGCCTGCTACGAAGAGGGCGAGCCCAATCCCGCAACCCACGCCGATGAGACACCACAACAGACGCAGCAGGGGATGCGAGAAGTTGAGCATGCGATGCAGTCGAGGGCTGGACCGATGACGATCGTAGCGGCTGCAGGGGCGTTGCGTAAGGACTGCGGCCATCCAGCTAAGGTCGGCCGACGCTCGTGTTGCTCTCCGGTAGCACGGGCCCGTAGGCTTCGTCAGCGGTAGATGTTCTGTCGCTCACGTACGAACGTTTCGAAGCCACTGCATGCAAATCCTCCTTCCTGTCTTCGTGCTGCTTGCGGCCGGCGCAGTGTGGTGGTGGCGGGCGAAGCGCGCTGGCATACCAGGCCCGTCCTTCAAGCCCACTGTTGCGCGCCGCTCAGAGGAGCCGGTGCCACCGCCGGCAGGCAGCGTTCCGTACACGACACCTGCCATCGACGAGGTACGCGATGAGTGTTTGAAGCTCGCCTTCGGTGTCCAGCGGTTCGACTATGTGTTGCTGGACGAACACTCGAAGGTGTTCGAAACCGCCAGCTCGCGGCTACAGACGTTCACGCCGGCACAGGACTATTTCCCACGCCGCCCGATGCTGTTGCCGAAGCTGCTGCAGGCGCTCAACTCCGAGGACAGCACGCGCGCGGCTTTGACGCAGATGATCCTGCAGGACGCGGCGTTGGCGGGCGCTGTGTTGGAGCGCGCGAACACCGCGTGGTACCGCACGACGCCGAAGCCGGTCGAGAGCATCGATCGCGCGCTCGCGATGCTGGGCACCGAAGGACTGCGATCCATCGTCGGGGTCTTCATTCTTCAGCCGCTGTTCCGACTCCCATCGGGCTACTTCGACCGGTTTGCGCAAATCACCTGGGAACAGGGACAGCGTTCGGGCGTGGCGGCACAAGTGCTGGCCCAGCGCACCGGTAGCGGCGATCCGCTCGTCGCACAGCTGCTTGCCCTCTTGTCCGCCTTGAGTCGCATCGTGCTGTTTCGTTTCACGTCCGCGTGTTATCGCGACGTCACCGAGAGCTTGCCGAGAGCTGAGGTGTTCATTCGCGTGATGCGAGAGCACGCTGCACAGTTGTGCGTGACGATTGCAACGGAATGGAACCTCTCGCCCGCATCGCTGGCGGCACTCCAGGAGCAGGCGGAGCAATGTTCGCCCGCTGCGATGAGCCTGCTCGGGCGAACCCTCTACTTCGCCGAGTTGTGCGGCGCCCTTGCAGTGGTCCACGGCGGGAGCAAGTACAGCGAAGAAGGTGCCCTATCGATCCTGGGTGAGCAAGGCATGACGGAGTACGACATGGCCGCTGCATGGCAAGCGGCGAGGCATGCATTACCGCGCGCTTGATTCGTTCAAAGACCCAGTTCAGACAAGCCTGGATGTTCGTCGGGTCTTCGGCCGAGCGGCCAGTGATACTTGCGCTCATTTTCGCGGATGGGCAAATCGTTGATGCTGGCGATGCGCCGGCGCATGAAACCAGTTTCCGTGAATTCCCAGTTCTCGTTCCCGTATGAGCGGAACCAGTTGCCAGAGTCGTCGTGCCACTCATACGCAAAGCGCACGGCAATGCGGTTCTCGTGAAAAGCCCACAGCTCCTTGATGAGTCGGTAGTCCAATTCCTTGTGCCACTTTCGTCTGAGGAATTCGGTGATCGCTTGGCGACCCTGAAGGAACTCCGCGCGATTGCGCCACACGCTGTCCGGTGTGTAAGCGAGTGCCACCCGTTCGGGCTCACGCGTGTTCCAAGCATCTTCAGCAAGCCGCACTTTCTGTGCTGCCGATTCCGCGTCGAACGGAGGAAACGGCGGTCTGGGTGCTTCGCTCATGCGCAGGCTCCTATTCATCCGGTCCGGCACGAGTTTGCACCGAACGGCGATGCAGGGCGACATTGAAGCCGGCTGGTGAATGCGAGCGAAGCGGATCCGTGCTGCGGAGCAGTGCGTTCCTTCGCAGCAGTTCTCACCGGCAGAGGCTATAGATGGTTGCAGCGATCGTGGGCTTTGTCGTCGGCATGTTGCTGACGGTGCTGTACTTCGTGCTGACGACGCGGCGACACACGCCGTACCTCGAGCTCGATCTGGATGCGATGCCGAAGATCGGCGAAGCCTTGAATACGTTGGCGGGCTTCACGGCAGCAGCCGTGCACCGCGGCAACGACGTGCAAGTTTTTCAGAACGGCGCCGTCTATCCGGCGATGCTCGATGACATCCGCGCGGCACGGCACACGGTTCATCTGGAGAGTTTTGTCTGGGACAAGGGCAAGCTCGAGCAGGAGTTCGTGGAGCTGCTATGTGCGAAGGCCCGCGAGGGTGTGCACGTGCGCGTGCTCGTCGACGCCATGGGCGGGATTTCATCGACCACAGAGCTGTTCGAACGCTTGCGGGAATGTGGCGGCGAGTATGCGTACTACTGCAAGCCGCGCTGGTGGAATGTGCGCCGCTTCAATCACCGCACGCATCGCAAGCTGCTCATCATCGATGGCGCCCTGGGCTACACGTTTGGACATGGAATTGCCGATCAGTGGCTGGGCAATGGGGAGGACGAAGATCACTGGCGCGATACGGCCGTGCGCCTTCGAGGTCCCGTCGTGTATTCCATGCAAGCCGTGTTCATGGAGAACTGGATCGAGGAGACGCACTGCGTACCCGCGGGACCGGGCTGCTTTCCGCATGTCGAGAAGAAAGGCGATATCGATGCTCACGTGGTAAGCAGTGCGTCGGGCGATGCCGTTTCTTCCGTGGGCTTGCTCTACACCGTTGCGATCGCGTGCGCCCGCCGCGAGGTGATCATTCAAAACCCGTACTTCGCACCCGATGAAGGCGTCTGCAAGTTGCTCGCGATGATGGTCGAGCGCGGCGTGACCGTGCATCTCATGGTACCCGGCCGCAAGACGGACAGCCCGTTCGTGCGACGCGCGGGCTGTTATCTGTACGCATCGCTGCTCGAAGCCGGTGTGCGGGTGTACGAGTTCGAACCAACGTTGCTCCATCAGAAGATCGTGATCGTCGATGGCTTGTGGTCGCACGTCGGTTCCACGAACTTCGATTCACGCTCGCTCGCGCTCAATGAGGAAGTGGGCATTGGCCTACTCAGTGAACACATCGCGCAGGCGCTCACGGTCGCATTTCGAACCGACCTGCGGCGCAGCACGGAACTGCAGCGAGAGGATTGGGTACGTCGGCCGTGGTACGACCGCGTGTTCGACTGGACCGCATATCAGGTGCATGACTTGTTGTGAGGGAGCACCCACCAATCGCAGAGCGGGCCGGTATCACGCTTGCGCAGTTCTCACCCGTGGGTACTGCGTACTCCTGACGTGGCGTCCGCCATTGTCGGCGCGAGCTGGCCCGAGCAGATTGACGAGAACGCAAAGGCGTCCGGTCTGGCCATCGCCCCGAGTTGTTCGCGGAAGCGGAAGCCGTCCGGGCGCCGTACGGATAGTTGCAGCGGTAACTTCGAGGAACAAAGCAAGAGTGCGGACGTTGCGCTCGTGAATTGCGCACAGAGGACGAAGACACAACACGGGGAATCCCATGATGAAAGCACGTTGCGTTTGGGCTGTCGGTGCGGGTGCGATGCTGTGTTTACCGTCGCTGCCGGCATGGAGTGCCGCATTCGCCCTGCAGGAGCAGAGCGCTAGCCGACTGGGAACGGCGTTTGCGGGCGCGGCTTCCGCGGCAGACGATCTCAGCACGATGTTCTACAACGTCGCGGGCCTCGCATACGTCGATCGCCCTGAATTTCTCGTCGTCGCAAGCGCAATCGATCTTGGGACGGACTTCCAAAACGATGGCTCGTTAGCGGCGTTCGGTCAGCCGCTGGGGCCCGAGGGTGGAGACGCGGGTGGCTGGTCACTGGTGCCGAATCTGTACGCCGCCATGCCGCTCAACGATACGGTTTCGATCGGCGTCGCCGTGAATGTGCCTTTCGGTCTGGTGACCGACTGGGACAATGATTGGACGGGACGATTCCAGGCGCGGCGCTCGGAAATCGAGACGATCAACGTGGCGCCCTCGATCGCGTGGCAACCCAACGAGCAATGGTCGATCGGTGCGAGTGTCAACTACCAATGGATCGATGCGAAGCTCACGAATTCGCTGAACTACACGGCGGTGATTGCACAGGTGCTGCAGCAGCGCGTGCTCCTTGGTCAGCTCACGCCCGCTCAGGCAAATGCGCTGATCGGCGCCAACGCGGGGCTGGCGGGACGAACGCAACTGAAGGGCGACGATGAAGCCTGGGGCTTCAACGTAGGTGTGCTCTTCGAACCCGTGGAAGGTACGCGCTTCGGTTTGTCGTATCGTTCGAAGTACACGTACAACATCAAGGGTCACGTGACCTTCGATGCGCCCACCGCGACGAACCCCGTTGGCGCGGGCATCATCGCCGCTGCTTCGGCGCCTGGCGGGCCGCTGTCGCGGCAAGCGGCACGCGTCGACATCACGCTGCCTGAAGTCGCGTTCGCATCCGTGACGCACGAGCTCAATCCTTCCTTTCGAGTGCTGGCGGATGTCTCCTGGCAACGCTGGAGCCGCATTGAGGAATTGCGCGTCGAGAACAGCGCGGGCGGGACTTTGAGCGTGACGCCGGAAGAGTGGGATGACACGTGGCGGTTCAATCTCGGCGGCGAATGGGACATGAGCGATCAATGGACGTTTCGTGCAGGCATCGCCTATGACCAGTCCGCCGTGCCGGACAGCACGCGTACACCGCGCCTGCCGGACTCGGACCGTTACTGGGTCGCTGTGGGAGCGCAGTGGCGAGCGACTGAAGCGGTGACAGTCGATGGTGGATATGCGCACCTGTTCGCGAAGGACGGTCCATCCGAACAGCAAGACCACACCGCGGCGCAGATCGCTGCATCCGGTGCGTTGATCGGCGACTACGAGGCGGCGATCAACATTTTGGCTGTGCAGCTGACGTACAAGTTCTAAACAGGCTACAGGCGACGGGCTACAGGCTACGGCCAGAAAAGGCGCAGGCTCCTAGAACCTATCTCAAATTCGTTTGAGCAGCATATTTATGCAAGCCATCTGCACG